>DAHWKH010000048.1 GCA_027343725.1 Acidiferrobacteraceae bacterium | reverse complement strand
ATTGTGCCCGATCCAGCGGGCCCGTCTATGGTCCATTTGGACCACATTTGCGTTTCGTCATGGCGTCGGTGTGTGATTCCGTCTCGACAGGCTGACGGCCGCGGAATGGCGAATTGCCATACTGGCCGTCTAGACAAAGTCCTTGCGGTAATGGGATGCGCACGATTCCAAGGTACTCGTCCAGATGCCGGCCGAGTCATTCTCTGTCTTCGTTCGTCCTCACGGGGTGCGCCGGGATACAACGAGGACGCCTGCCGTTTCGTCGGCGCGCACCGAGTCCTGGATCGTGGATCGCTCAGCCGTCCACGGGCGCCGCCAAGGTCCCGTCGTGCCCGGCGCGCACGCCGAGGGCGCGGAAGATCCCCGTCAGCACCACCACCACGGCGAGATTGACGGCAAGCGCATAGACCGCGGCGTAGGCGGGGATCGTATAGCCCGCGAGCACAAACGGATAGATCACGCTCTGAAATCCCGTGCTGGCCGCCATGGCCGTGCCCGTCACCATCCCCGCCGCCCAACCGAACGCCAGCGCCCGGCGATGGGGCCAGCGGCTGTACAAACCGATGACGATGGCCGGGAGTGTCTGGATGATCCAGATCCCACCGAGGAGTTGGAGTTCGATGGCATAACGCTCAGGGACCCCGAGGACGAAGGCCAGGGCCCCGAACTTGACCACGAGCGAGGTGAGCTTGGCGGCGCGCGTCTCCGCTTCCGCGCTCAAGTCCGGGACGAAACGCCGATAAATATTGCGCGTGAAGAGGTTGGCCGCCGCGATCGACATGATTGCCGCCGGCACGAGCGCGCCGATCACGATGGCGGCAAAGGCAAAACCCACGAACCAGGACGGAAAGAAGCGCAGAAACAAGGCCGGGACCGCGAAGCTCGGCCCGTAGGCGTGGAATCCCTGCGTGAACCGGGGATCGCTCGTGAGATGGGCGGCGTAGGCGACATAACCGAGCAAGGCGAGCAATCCCAAAACCAGCGAATAGGCCGGCAGAAACACCGCGTTGCGGCGCACGACCTCGGGGCTGCGCGCCCCGAGAACGCCCGTGATCGTATGCGGGTAGAGCAAGAGCGCAAACGCCGACCCCAGGGCGAGCGAGGCATAGCCGCTATCCATCCCCGTGCTGTGGGCGGGCGGCGCCGGGAACGTCCGTTTGGCGGCCGGGACATGGGCGAACACCGCGGCCCAACCGCCGAGTTCCCGGGGAATCACCACGATCGCGGCGATCACGGTGACATAGATGAGCAGGTCCTTCACGATCGCGATCGCGGCCGGGGCCCGCAAGCCGCCCGTGTAGGTGTAGGCCGCGAGGATCGCAAAGGCGACGATCAGAGGCCATTCCCCGGCGGCGCCGTGTCCGCTGAGACCAAGGCCCCCGAGGACGACCTGCATGCCCGCGAGTTGCAGGGCGATGTAGGGCATGGTCGCGAGGATCCCGGTGAGCGCGACCACGACCCCCAACAGGCGGCTGTCGAAGCGATGCTCGACAAAATCGGCGGCGGTGACGTAGCCGTGACGCTGCGCGAGCGTCCAGAGCCGGGGCATCACGACAAACAGGAGCGGATACATCACGATGGTGTACGGCAAGGCAAAGAATCCCAGCGCGCCCTGCCCGAATACAAGCGCCGGCACCGCGATGAAGGTGTATGCGGTGTAAAGGTCCCCGCCGAGGAGAAACCAGGTGACGAGATTACCAAACCGCCGGCCCCCGAGGCCCCACTCGCTGAGACGGCCGAGATCGCCTGGTTGCCAGCGGCGCGCCCAGAAGCCGAGCGCGGTCACGAACGCAAACAGCACCACGAAGACCATAAGCGCCGGCGTCATTCCGCCTCCCCGCCCCGCCCCTCACGGGTCGCGAGATACACAAGGCCCGTGATGAGGCCGCTTCCCGGGATCCACGCCAATTGATACCAGTAGAAAAACGGAAAGCCGAACAGAACCGGATGGTCGTGATTGAAAAAGGGCACCCACAGCGTCCCGAGGAACGGAACCAGCAAGACAAGCCCGAGCGCGAAGCGCCGCTTTTGCATCCCCTGCCCCTCCCGTTGGCCTTGGCGCCAAGCGTACTGAAGCCCATGGGAGCGGTCAAATATCGGTGCCGGCGGCCATTTCGTCCGATATGAGCAGGATCCGTTGCGCAAACCCGTACAATGGGCCGCGGAATCCTATGACGACCCAGACCGCCTCCCCCGCCGATACCCCCGCGACCGATGCCGATGCGCAACGCGCCTGCGTGACGGCCGAGGGCGTTTTCTCATCCCTCATGCGCGGCAGCGGCGAGGCCTATTTGCCGGCCTACGTGCTGTTCTTGAAGGCGACCGCCGGTGAGGCTGGCCTGCTCGCGACCTTGCCCTCGCTTCTGGGATCGCTTGCGCAGCTGCTCGCGGCCTGGTGGGCCGAGCGCGCGGGACAGCGCCTGCGGCTTGTCGCCTCGGGTCTTGCCGGTCAGGCGCTCCTGTGGCTCCCGATCATCATCCTGCCGCTTCTGATCCCCAGCCATGCGGTCGCGATCCTCATGGTGAGTCTCACGCTCTATTACGGGGCCAATCATTTCGCCAATCCCCTCTGGCACAGCCTCATGGGGGACCTCGTGCCCGAGGGCGAGCGCGGGCACTACTTCAGCCGCCGCTCGCGTCTCATGAACGGCGCGAACTTTTTGGCATTGGTCGGCGCCGGCCTCATCCTGCGCGTGGCCAAGAACAGCGGCCACACGGCCTGGGGCTTTGCCGGGATCTTCGCGCTCGCGATGGTTGCGCGCATCATGTCCGTGCACGCGGTCACCAAAGTCCGCGAGCACCCCATCGAGAGCGGGCGCCTGAGCTTCCGGCCGCGCGCGTTGTGGCGGGAGCTGCGCGGCACGCAATTCCTGCGCTTTGCGACCTTCACCGCGGTGATGAGCTTCTCGGCGGGGCTCTCCGGGCCCTTCTATGCCGTCTACATGCTGCGCGACCTGCATTTTTCGTATCTGCAGTTCATGGCCACCCAGGCGGTGGTGGTCCTGACGCAGATCGGCACCTTGACGACCTGGGGGCGGCTCGGCGATCGCTTCGGGAATCGCCTCGTGCTCGCGATCACGGGTGGCCTCGTTCCGATCGCGCCCATCCTGTGGCTCACGACCCAGAACTTCGGGGCCATTCTCCTGATCCAGCTCCTCAACGGCGTCTCCTGGGCGGGCTTCAACTTGAGTGCCGGCAATTTCGTCTATGACGCCGTGCCGCGCGAACGCCGCTCCCTCTATAACGCGCTTCACAACATCCTGACCGCCCTGGCGCTGGTGTTGGGGGCCGCGATCGGCGGCCTACTCGCAAGCGGGATCTCGCCCGGCGTCACGGTTCTCGGTGTGACATTCGCAAACGGCTTGCTGTGGGTCTTTCTGATCTCGGGCTTGGCGCGCCTCAATACCGCGGTGGCCTTCATCCCGCTTCTGCGCGAGGTGCGCACGGCCGAGTCCCTGGGACGGGCCCGGGCGGCGGGCTTTGTCGGCCCGAAGGCCACGGGCTAGGCGGTGGGGGACTTTTCGAGCAAAAACGGGCCCAAGGCCAGGGCGTCGATGTCGCTGCTCGCGTAGGCGGCGAGCGCGTCACACGGATCGACGACCCAGGCGCGCGCGTGCCCCGTGAAGGGGATGCGCACGAGCAGCGGGACCCCGGTCATGGCGCCGAAGGCCTCGATGACATCGTGGAACGCCGGACTGACCGCCCGCTCCACGACCTGCAGACAGGCGCTGCCATCGATGTGCACCGCGGCCGGGATGCGCGGGCGCTTGGACGCGCGCACGCGCGCAAGGACGGTGGCGAACGGCGAGGGCTCGTCTTCGACCCAGTCGCCGGCACTGGCGCAAGGGGCCGCGCACGCCAGGGGCTGAAAGGCGGGACGCCCCTTCAAGCGATTGAGGCGCGCCTTCGCGTCTCCATGGATCGGTGATGCCAGGACCACACGATTGCTCAAGGCCCGCGGCCCGAGCTCCAGCCCCCCTTGAAACCAGGCGATGACCTTGTCCTGCGCAAGCCGGGCGGCGACCGCGACGGCGATCGCCGGTGGGCGTCCATAACGCACCCGGGCGCGTTGCAAACACGTTTCCATCTGCTCTTCGGAAAACTCCGGCCCCAGACCGGTATGCGTCAACGCCGCGCGCACCGCGACGCCCTCCTCCGGGGCCGCGAGCAGCGCGGCCCCGAGGGCGAGGCTCGCCCCGGTGGGCGCGGGGTGCGTCCAGACGGCATCGAACACGCCCGCTTCGCGGATGGCGCTTGTCAACACGCAGTTGCGCGCAAGCGGCCCGGACACCACCAGGGCGCGCGCCGCGGTGCGGGCCTTGAGCCATTGACCGATGGCGATCGCCGTTTCGTTCAGCACCTCCTGATAGGCGCAGGCGATGTCGTAATGCCGCGCATGGAGGGGCGCGTGCGGCGCACGCTTCGGCCCGAGGAGCGACGCGGCCGCATGCGCCGCTTGCCCGGGTTCGCGCGTGGCGAGAGTGTCCAATGCCGCGCGCAGGCGCGAGGTCCCATGGGCCGCGAGGGCCGCGACTTGCCCGTCATCCAATCCCGGCCGGTATCCCAAATAGGTCAGAAGCCACGCCGGCAAGATCGCCAGCATGGCACCCGATGGGCCATCGCTTAAGGCATGGACCACGCCGTCGCGCCCGAACCCGCACCGGTATCCGTTCGCCCCGCTGCCCAGAACCAGGATCGCGGCCTCATCAAAAGGCGAGGTGAGATAAGGCCCTGCGAGCAGCGCGTGGGCCGCCGCCACCGGCTGCCAGACGGCATGGCGCGCGTGATCGAGGATGTCGGGCAACCCGTCCGGGCAATCGGATGACGCGAGCAGGCTCGCATAGGAGAGCGCATGGGGCGGCCACGCGGGGACGTCCCTCGGCGTTTGCGCCCGCTTCAGGGCCCCACCGCGACCGCTTTTCACGGGCAGGGGGCGGGCGGCGCGCGGGACGGTCGGTGTCACGGGGGCGAGATGGGTGACATCGGAGAGGCGCAGGGAGCGACTCTTGAGGCACCAGGCCATCGCCCGATACGGCACCTCGCGATCGCAGTCGTTCGCCCCCCGCACCCCGCGCCGCACCTTCGCAAAACGCCCCTCCTCGCCGGCACACAGCACGCGACCCCCGGCGACGAGACAGGCGGCGGCATCCTGCCAGCCGTCGGTCCAGGCGAGCGTCAGCATAAGGCCCGAGAGACCGAATCCCCCGCGTCGCGCAGCAACTCATCCACGGCGGCCACGACCGTGCGCGGATCGATGTCGCGCAGACAGCGGTGATGGCCGCTTGGGCAGATGCTTCTATAGCAGGAGCGGCACGGGACATCGGCCGACAGGACCCGCG
The DNA here is from genome assembly GCA_027343725.1 of Acidiferrobacteraceae bacterium. Classification (GTDB taxonomy): domain Bacteria; phylum Pseudomonadota; class Gammaproteobacteria; order Acidiferrobacterales; family Acidiferrobacteraceae; genus Acidiferrobacter. The sequence goes on along the minus strand of DAHWKH010000048.1, from coordinate 3,340 downwards.
CGCGGGCGCGCCAGGGGGTATGTTGCGGGTTCGTGAGCGCATAGAGCACGACCACGGGGGTTTGCAGTGCCGCGGCGAGGTGCGCAGGCCCGGTGTTATTGGTCACGACGACATCGGCGCATTCCACGAGCGCCGCCAGGCGCTCGGGATCGAGGTTCCACAGAAGGGGGGCATCGCTCGCAGCCTGCTCGCGCACGCTCGCCATCACGCCCCGCTCCTCGGCGATTCCCGTCAGGACGCAGAACGCGCGATGCTCGCGCTCGAGCGCCCGCAGGACGCGAGCAAAGGACTCCGGCGGGTAGCGGCGCGAGGGCGCCGATGCCCCGGGGTGGATGAGCACAAACGGGCGGCCCGGCAAGCGCACGCGCCGGGCCCAATCCCGTGCCGCGGCCGAAAGGCGCAAGGGCGGGTGCGCCCCATCAGCCGCGGCCCCCAGGGCCGCCACGAGATCGAGCTGCCGTTGGACCTCGTGGCGGATGCCGCTTTCGGGCTCCGTGTCGCGGATCCAGGTCGTTAGGAGCTGATAGGGATTTTCCCGGCAATGCGCCGCGCGCAATGGGATCCCGGCGAGGTGGCAAAACAACGCCGCCGGCAAGGCGCTTTGACTGAAGACGGTAAAAATCACAGCGGCATCGAAGCGTGCCGCGCGCACCCGTTCGAGGACCGCCTGATCGGACGTGGCCATGAGAGGCGCGTGTTTCATCCACGGGGCCTCGTAGAGGATCGGGTCCCCGCAGTCCGGCAGTAAGGAGGTGATCGCGGCGCCCGCGCGCGACACGAGGGGCGTGATCACGCGCCCGGGCACCGCCGCCTTGAGGGCGGCCATGGCGGGCGCGGTCATGAGGAGGTCGCCGATCCCATCCAGGCGCACGGCCAGGACCCTTTGGGCGCGCCCCCAGGCGTCCGCGGTCATGGGCGCGCGAAGGACTGCGGGCGGATGGGTCGCCCCGGATCCGAGGCATCGATGATGAAGCCGGCGGCCTCGTCCATGTCGCGCGCGATGTAGTCGGGCACCCGATTCTCCCCCAACTCCCAGCGCGTCTCGTTGCCGTTATCCACGAGCACGCTCCGGCAGCCGGCGGCGTGCCCGGCCTCGATATCATCGAGGATATCGCCCACGCACCAGGAGCGGCGCAGATCGAGGCGCCCGAGGCGCGCGGCGCGCTGAAACAAGCCCGGGCGCGGCTTACGGCAGGTGCAGGAGGTGGCGTAACGGCGGATCCGGCCGTTCGGGTCGTGGGGACAATAATAGAACCCGGCGAGCGGGACGCCGAAGCGGCGCAGCATGTCCCGCAGACGGTCTTCCACCAGGATCAGGGCCTGCTCGGGAAAATACCCGCGCGCGATGCCGCCCTGATTGCTGACCACGATGAGCCGAAAGCCGCGCTCGTGGAGGCGAATGAGCCCCGAGCGCACGCCCGGGGCCAGACGGACCCGGTCGGGGTCCACGTTATAGGGGACATCGTCGATCAGCGTGCCATCCTTGTCGAGGAAGACCGCGGCGTCATTCATCACGGCCATGACGTCTCTCGCATCGGCAGCACCAGGATTTCCGGGATGACGGTCTCCTCCGGCTGCAGCAGGATGAAGCGCAGGGTCGCGGCCACGTTCTCGGGGTCTTGCAGGGTCGTGGTGTCGATATCGGGAAACCGATCCATCAGGAAGGGCGTGCGCAGTCCGCCGGAGACGAGGGCTGTGACCTTGATGCCCGCGCTGCGCGCCTCCGTGTGCAGGGCGTGGCTGAAGCCGAGTAATCCCCACTTGCTCGCATGATAGGCGCAGGCGTTGGGCCAGGCGCGCTTGGCGGCCGTGGAGACGATGTTGATGATATGCCCGCGGCCGGCGGCCTGCATGTGCGGCCAGACGCTTTTGGCCGCGAGAAACGCGCCGGTCAGGTTGACGTCCAGGATCCGCTGCCAGCGTTCGATCGGCATGTCCGCGAACGGGACCGTGAGATCCACGCCGGCATTGTTCACAAGGATGTCGCAGCGCTGATGGCGCTCGATCACGCCGGCAACGGCGGTCGCGACCGACTCCCCGTCCGCGACGTCGAGGGCCACCCCTTCCACCGCCAACCCTTCGCCCGCAAGCGCCGCGGCCCGGTCCTGGACCTCTTGCACACGGATATCACCCGCGACCACATGCGCGCCGGCCGAAGCGAGCGTGCGCACGATCGCCGCCCCCAATCCCTGCGCGCCGCCCGTGACCAGGGCGACCCGCCCGGCGAGGGGGTGTTGCGCGGATCCATCGGTGAGGGGTGCTCCCGCGCGGGCCGGTGCGGGTTCGTTCATCGTGACCTCCTAAAATTTCGAGGAAAGGGTGTTCGGGATCGCGGCCGGTTGCGTGCCGGCCTTGCGCGGGGCGCCGGCCACCTCTTCATACACGCGCACGGCGAGGTCGCTGACGGCATCCCAGGTGAACATCGCGCGTACCCATCGCAGGCCGCGCTCACCGAGTGCCCGGCACTCGATTGGGTGGCTTAAGGCATGGGCCATGTAGAGGGCAACCGCCGCGGGATTGCTGGGCGGCACGAGGTACCCGGTCTCCTTGTGCCGCACGGTGTATTTGATCCCCCCGACGGACGCGCCGATCACGGGCGTCGCGCACGCCATGGCCTCGAGCGGCGTGATGCCGAAGGGCTCGTACCAGGGGGTCGTCACGAACAGATCGGCGGCGTTGTAAAACACCCGCAATTGGGCCGGCCGCCGCCGGCCCACGAAGGTCACCTCCTCCGTGAGCCCGCGGGCCTGGACGATGGCCTTCAGGCGCCCGATCTCCGGGGTGCGCACGGGATCGTCGTCGTCGCTCTCCCCACCCACGATCACAAGACGCGCGCGCATGTGATGCTGGTCCCGCAGGCGCGCCATGGCCTCGATCACGGTGTCGATGCCCTTTCTCGGCACCATGCGCCCGACGTGCAGCACCACGGGTTCCGAGGGGGAGAGTCCGAGCGCCCGGCGCGCCATAGGACGGTCCATGGGCTTGAATTGTTCGGGATCGAATCCGCAGGGCACGAGCCGCAACTTCGCGCCCGGCGCCCCGTAGAAGGCCATGAGGTCTTTGGCGTCCTGCGGGCACTCCGCGAAGATCGCATCGGCCTCGTGGATAATCGCCGCCTCGTAGCGCACTCGCTCCTTCGGAAACCGATCCTCGGCCCCTTGGTAGAGTTGCCGCACGGCGCCGAGCGCATGGAAGGTGATGACGAAGGGGATGCCGAAGCGCTCCTTGATATCGCGTGCGATGAGGCCCGACATGAAGAAATTCGCGTGCACCACGTCGTAGCGCCCGCGCCTTTGAAGGAGCCATGCGTGCATGTAGCGCGCGAAGTCCCCCATGTACG
>DAHWKH010000173.1 GCA_027343725.1 Acidiferrobacteraceae bacterium | reverse complement strand
TTCACGGCGCGGTGGACGATATGCATGACCGACAGCAGGGGTCCGTGACGGTAGACGAAGGTGCCGCTGTAGTTGCTCTGATCGGCCGCGCGTTCCATGCGCTCAAGCCATGCCCGGGCGCTCATGGCGTAAGCCGCGCCGATGCCGGCAAGACAAACGGCCGCGGCCACAAGCGTCCGCGGGACCCTCATGGTTTCTGCCGCACTCCCCGTAGGGGCCCGTTGTAAGCGGCGAGCCGTACGTAGGACATGCCGTTCATGCCGGCAAACGGCGCGACCGCCGCGTGTTCGATCAAAAAGGCGTTCAGGCGGTTACGCCAGCGTGCCCCGTGCCAATGGGCGCGCGTGACGTAGTGGTGAGGCCGGGGCAACGGGACCGACAACGCGGTCTTCAAGGGCTGGGCCGCCTTGTGGTCGCCGACCACGGCGACCCGCAACCCGAAGAGCGCCGCCGCCGCGGTCAGCGACGCCGCCAGCGCAAAGCGCGCGTATTGCCGCCCTTTCCCGCGCGCGGGAAAGGCGACGACCTCCGCCGCCCTATCCGGCCCCGGGGCCGCTAGCGCCGCCTGGACCCGCGCGCTGAAATCCGCGCTGAGGCACCCATCCCATTCCTGGCGAAGGACCGCGCGCGCCACGTGGTAGCGGCCCCAGACCGCCCGCAACTCGTCGTCGACGAGCATCTTCTCCAGAACCTTGGCGCGTTCCCTCGCATCCACTTCCGCATCCACCAACGCCGACAGTATCTCTTTCATACCTCTTCTCCGCCAACGAGACTAGCGCTCCAGCAACGGCCTCAGCTCCCGGTCGATCACCTCGCGCGCCCGAAAGATCCGCGAACGGACCGTGCCGATCGGACATTCCATGATCCCTGCGATCTCTTCATAGCTGAGTCCCTCTATCTCCCGCAAGGTAATTGCGACCCGCAGGTCCTCGGGCAAGGCCTCCAGGGCCCGCGCCACGGTGCGGGCGATCTCGTCCGTGAGCACGCTGTGTTCCGGTGTCGCGTTCTCGCGTAAAGCCGCCCCTTCATCCGTCAGCTCCACCTCCTCGGCCTCGACGTCGGTCGTGGGCAGCCTGCGCCCTTGGAAGACGAGGTGATTCTTGGCGGTGTTGATCGCAATGCGATAAAGCCATGTGTAGAACGCACTGTCGCCGCGAAACCCGGGCAAGGCCCGGTAGGCTTTGATGAACACCTCCTGGGTCACATCCTCCACCTCGGCGCGGTCGTACACGTATCGCGTCACAAGCTTCGCGATCCGGTGCTGGTACTTGCGCACCAAGAGGTCGAACGCCGCCTTCTCACCGCGTTTGACACGCGCCACCAGATCCTGATCGACACCCTGATCGAGCGCGCTGTGGGAAGGACCCGCTACCACCTGTAAGTGACCACGGCCATGGCAAAAGGTTCGCCTTGGCGCCAAGGAGTGTGCGTGTCAGAGACCATGAGCATAGGCGGGCGTAGGCAGTCGTTTGGCAATCGGGAGCAAAGCCACTATCATACCCGAAAAATCGCCCGCGCCCCACGCCCATGACGCCTCCCTCCCCCCCGCAGCCCCCGGCCGTCGATTTTGTCGTGCTCGGCGCGGGCTTGGCCGGTCTCACGCTCGCCTTGCGCCTGGCCGACCACGGCACGGTCGCGGTGTTCGCGAAGGCCGCGCTGACCCAGGGCGCGAGCCTCTACGCCCAAGGCGGGATCGCCGCGGTGTTGGCCCACGAGGACTCGTTCGCCTCCCATATCCAGGACACGTTGACGGCCGGCGCCGGACTCTGTCACGAACAGACGGTGGCGTTCGTGGTCGAACGCGCGCCGGCGGCGATCGCCTGGCTGGCCGAGCGCGGGGTCGCCTTCACCACCGAAGACGGGCGCTACCACCTGACGCGCGAAGGGGGCCACAGTCACCGGCGCATCGTGCACGCGGCCGACGCCACCGGGCGCGCGGTCGAAACGACGCTTGCCGACCGCGTCCGGCGCCACCCGCGCATCCGCATCTTCGAGGAGCAGGTCGCGATCGATCTCATCACCAGCGCCAAGCTCGGTCTCACGGGACCCAACCGCTGTCTCGGCGTCTATGTCTTCGATAAAGCCCAAGGCCGCGTGCAGGCCTGGGGCGCGCGCCTGACGGCGCTCGCGACAGGGGGTGCTGCCAAGGCCTATCTCTACAGCAGCAATCCCGACACCGCCACCGGCGATGGCATCGCGATGGCCTGGCGCGCCGGCTGCCGGGTCGCCAATCTCGAGTTCATCCAGTTCCACCCGACCTGCCTCTACCACCCGCGCGCGAAGTCGTTTCTGATCTCGGAAGCGGTGCGCGGCGAGGGCGGGCGGCTGCTTCTGCCGGACGGCACGCGCTTCATGCCCGCCTACGACGAGCGCGCCGAGCTCGCGCCGCGCCACATCGTCGCGCGCGCGATCGACAACGAGATGAAGCGCCACGGGCTCGATGCGGTGATGCTCGACATCCGCCACAAAGGCCGGGACTTCCTCCTGCGCCATTTTCCCACGATCTACGAGCGTTGCCTGGGCTTTGGTTACGACATGGCCCGGGAGCCGATCCCGGTGGTGCCGGCCGCGCATTACACCTGCGGCGGCATCCTGACCGATCTGCGCGGGCGCACCGATCTCGTGGGCCTGTACGCGGTCGGGGAATGCGCCTTCACCGGTCTGCACGGCGCCAACCGGCTCGCCAGCAACTCGCTGCTCGAATGCCTGGTGATGGCGGAATCCGCGGCCGCCGATGCCGCGCGCGGGCTTGCGGCCCTCGACCCGCCGGGCGCCCTGCCGCCCTGGGACGAAAGCCGCGTCACGGACGCCGACGAGGGGGTCGTGGTCGCGCACAACTGGGAGGAGCTGCGGCGTTTCATGTGGGACTACGTGGGGATCGTGCGCACCAACAAGCGCCTGGAACGCGCCCGCCACCGCGTCACCTTGTTGAGCCAGGAGATCCTCGAGTTCTACGCCAACTTCCGGGTCTCGAACGATTTGATCGAGTTGCGCAACCTCGTGCAGGTCGCGGACCTCATCATCCGCTGCGCGCAATCGCGCAGCGAGAGCCGCGGCCTGCATTACTCGCGCGACTACCCGCGACCCGAGACCGCCCACGCGCCGCGCGACACGGTCCTCTCGCCCGCCAACGGCCGCCTGCCCAGCGACCCCGCCGGAGGCGATTGGCCCTTCCCGGCCTAAACGAAGTACCAGATGAGCGACGAGGCCCCCAGCAGCAGGCAGTAGTAGCCGAAGGGCCGCAAGGCCTCGACCTCCTGCTTGCGAAAATAGCGCATCAGCACCCAGACGCTGCCGTACGCGAAAAGCCCGGCGAGCACGCCCGAGAGGAAAATCGCGTCGATATGCACGGGCCCCGCGATATGGAAGAGCTTCGGGACCTCGAGGAGGGCCGCCGCGCCGATGATGGGGGTCGCCATGAGAAACGAGAAGCGGGCGGCGGCGGCGTAATCGAAACCCTTGCCGAGACCCGCCACGACCGTGACCCCGGACCGCGACATGCCCGGAATGAGCGCAAAGGCCTGCGCCACGCCGATGATCAGTGCCTTGCCGACCGTCATGTGCTCGAGCGTGTGCTCGGGACGGCGCTGCTTCAGGCGGTCACCGATCAACAGCACGATGCCGTTGACCATCAGGAACGCGCCCGCCACCAGCAGATTCGCAAACAGCAGTTTGATCCTTTTCTCGAACGCGAGCCCGATGAGGCCGGCCGGTATCGAGGCCACCACCAGGAACCAGAACAGGCGCGCCTCGGCGTTGCGCGGCTTTCCGCGCGCGCGCCACAGGCCCACCAGGATGTCGCGCCAGTCGCGCCAGAAGTAGATCAGCAGGGCGCTCGCCGTGCCCACGTGCAGCACCACGAGAAACGGCAGGAAATCCGGGCTCGTCTTCGGGATGTGCCAGGCGAGCACGGTGCGCACGACGACGCTGTGTCCAAGGCTGCTGATCGGAAACAACTCGGTGATGCCTTGCAGGATCGCAAGGACCGCCATCTGCCACACCCGCATCGTGTTCTCCTGTCCGTTTCGGGCTCAGTATAGAGGCCACGCCCGAGGCCGCCAAGAGACCTCGGTCTCAGCGATGCGTCGGCGGCCACAACAGCGCGTACAGAAAGACGAGCAAGAGCAGCACCGCGTAGAGGAGCGTGAACACCCAGGGGGGCCAGGCGTGGAACACGAGCCCCTGGACGAGCGCCGGCACGAACGCCCGCGGCGCCCCCTGAACCCCCCGCAAGCGCGCCTCCCAGACCGTCAGGGGACAGGCCATGCCGACACCCTGCTCGAACACCACCACCGCGATCGCGAGCGCGTGCAGGAGTCGGTAGCGCCAGGAGCGCACGAAGCGCCAGCCGCGGAAGACCCCGAGCGGGATCAGCACGAAACCGGTCGCGACGAACGCGACGTACAGGCCGTGCACGAGCAGCACGGCATCGGCGGCAGACAACCGCAGGGCATCTCCCATGCCGTCCTCCTTAAAGACCCGGCGCGTCCCCGGACACGACCTGCCGGTCGCGCCCGCGGCGCTTGGCGCGATAGAGCGCGCGGTCGGCGCGCTGCACGAGATCCTCGAGCGCGGTGTCGCTGTCGCTCACCGTCGCGACCCCGATGCTCATGGTCACGGGCACGACCCGCCCGCCGTACACGAAGGGCTCGGCCCGCACCGCCGAGAGCAACTTGAGTCCCACGGCGCGCGCGCCGGGCAGACCCGTGCCCGGCAGATACACCGCGAATTCCTCCCCACCATAGCGCCCGATCACATCCGAGCCGCGCACGGCCTGGGTGAGACGCCGCGCGACCTGGGTCAGAATCGCGTCCCCACCGAGATGCCCCAAATGATCGTTGATGGCCTTGAAGTAATCGAGATCGACCATCAAGAGACTGAAGGGCACGGCCGTCTGTCGATAGGCCGCAAAGCCCTCGGCCAGGTGGGCATCGAGCGCGCGGCGGTTCAAAAGCTGCGTCAGGCTGTCGTGCTCGGCCATGACCGTGAGCTCGCTATTGGCCGCGAGCAAACCCGCATGGGCGTCGGCCATCGACGCCGAGTTCTCGATGAGACGCCGGTAGAGTTGATTGACCTCAAAGACGCAGGCGACCACGACCGATAAACCTCCCACCACGCTCACGAGCGGCCCGGCATACCAGCCCATGCGGTAGCGCCCGTGCGCCGATCCGATCAAAACGGCGTTCAAGGCCACCGTCGCAAGCGCCACCGAAAGCCAGGTGTCGAGCACCGTGCGCCACCGCCGCTGTGCCACGAAAACGCCCAAGGCCGCCAGCAGGAACGCGATCAGCAAGACCACGAACCTGACCGGCATATAGTAACGGCGGTTGATCCCGATGAGGCGCGGCAGCGCATGACTGAACGCAAGAGCGAGCGCGACGGCAACGACCACAAGAGCGCCCAAGAACACCAAGCGGGCGGACCACAGAAACTCGGCCTCATCGCGCGCGCGGCCCCCGGGCGTTCGGGCATAGATCAGCAGGCCGCCCGTGAAGGCCACGTGCCAGAAGATCCACACCCACCCCGCGAGGTTCCCGGGCCGCCCCGAACCACTCAGAAAGGCCGCCGGGAACACCCAGGCGTTGACCGCGACGAGTATGCCGGTCGCGAAATAGGTGGCCGCGAGGACTGCAAGCCCGCGATCCCGTCCCGCCTGCGCCTGCCCCCATAACAGGTAGCCCGTAAGCCAATCCCCGAGCAGTCCCAAGGCCAAAAGGGCCGGCAAAAACCCGCGCATGATGACCACGCGCTGCTGGCCCATGGGGGCGATCACGAGGGTTGCGAGCGTCAATGCCGCGATCAGGCCCGCCGCCTTCATGCGGCTCGCGCGCGAGGCGGCGACGACACCCAGGCTCTCGATGACCTTCGGCTCTTCCCGCATAAGCGGCCTGCGACCGTGATTGCCCACTCAGGACAAATGCACAAAGCGTGCCTGGTGGTATCGGGACGTTTCGGATGCCAACTCACTCAAAGGGGGTATCCGGACCAAACGCTCACACGCGCGATCCGCATCGCTCTCCGCCCGGCGGTGCCCGCGGGCTGCCACGGACGACACGACGGTGCCCATGACCTCATAGCGGGCTGCCCCACGGCGGGAACCGGTGGACGGCGTCTTTCGTGTTCGAGTCGATGCGATCCGTGGGCGTTCCCGGGATCATCGGCCTCCTGATCGCGTGACGCCGCGGGAACCGTGTGCCGGCGCGCGCAAACCGCGTCGCGCCGAAACACCCGCCGTCCGGATCGCCCTAAACGCGCGGCAGAGGCTTCCTGCGGGCCCCTGCCCGGCGTGCCGCGAATGGCTGCTGCGGTCGCAATCCCTTGGCCCCCTGGCCCGCTCGGGCCGCGGGCGGCGGATCGACGGAGAAACCGGGCACGGACACGACTGGGATGCTCTGACCGGTGAAGCGTTCGATCCGCCGCACGGTCGCCTGCTCATCGCGGGTCGCGAACGAGATGGCCGCCCCTTTTTGGCCCGCCCGGCCGGTACGCCCGATGCGATGCACATAGTCCTCCACGGACTTCGGCAGATCGTAGTTGAACACGTGCGAGACCGCCGCGACGTCGATGCCGCGCGCGGCGATGTCGGTCGCAACCAGCACCCGCACCTCGCCCGCGCGAAACTGCGCGAGCGTGCGATTGCGCACACCCTGGCGCATGTCGCCGTGCAAGGCCGCGGCCGCGTGTCCCGATCCCTCGATCGCACGCGCGAGTTTATCGGCGCCGTGCTTCGTGCCCGTGAAAATCACCGCCTGCGCGATCGGGGCATCCTTCAGGAGCGTGAGCAGCATGGCCTTTTTCTGGATGCTGTCGTTGACGTAGTGCACGTGCTGCGCGATCTGCGCGCTTTGCGCGGGGCTTGCGGCGATGCGCACGCGCTCGGGGTCCTTCAAGAAGCGCGTCGCGAACGTCGCGATGGGCCCCTCGAAGGTCGCCGAAAACATGACCGTCTGGCGGCCCTTGGGGGTGGCGGCGAGGATGCGCTCGACGTCTTTCAGGAAACCCATGTCGAGCATGCGATCGGCCTCGTCGAGGATCACCATCTCGAGGCGCCGCCAGTCGATCCGCCCCTGCTCCATGTGATCGAGGAGCCGTCCCGGCGTCGCCACCAGGATGTCGAGGGGGCGTTTGAAAAGCCGTTGCTGCGGCGGATAGGGCACGCCGCCGACGATCGCCCCGATCGCAAGCCGCATGTGACGCGAATAGGTGAGTGCCGCGTCCTTGACTTGCATCGCGAGTTCGCGCGTGGGCGTCAGCACCAACACGCGCACGCCGACGCCCGGGCCGCGCGGTTCACTCGTCAACCGTTCCAGCGCGGGCACCAGGAAGGCCGCGGTTTTCCCGGTCCCGGTGCGCGATTGGGCCATCACATCGCGCCCCGCGAGCACGCGCGGGATCGCGGCCGCCTGAACCGGCGTGGGTTCGTCGTAGCCGGCATCGGCCAGGGCCCGCAACACCGGCGGGCTCAACTTCAATGACGCAAAAGACATTCAGACTCCTTAAGACACAATGGCGTGAAGGCGGCCAGCGGCCGCCGCCGCGACGAGACCCAAGGGTTCTCGCACGGGATCAGGGGGATTCGGGTAACGACTGACAGGGGTCGAGAAGCGACAGACCCGCAAGAGAGATCCGCGACACTACAGGCATTAGCCATCCGGGCGCCATTATGGGTACCGGCCGCCCGTAAAGCAAGCCCGGCCGGAACCCATAATGGCGATTCGCGAAACGCTCGTCCGTCGCGCCCCCCGGTCGCGCGACACCTGCGCCCGTTGTCTCGTTATCTTTCCGCCGCCGGTCTCCCGCGTCCTGGGGCCGCGATGGGGCGGCTGTTTGTCCCACCCAGCCGTTTCTTCCTTCCATGGAGACCGGCCATTCCGGGAGGCTTTGCCGCACTGCTCCGTGCGCTCACCGGCCGGATGCCGCGCGACACGGGTCCCGTCGGCGCGCCCTATGGCATTGACGACATCGTGGGCATCGACCTGTGCGATCGGCAAAAGGCCCTCGACCGTGTGGCGGAAATTCGTTAGGGTAGAGCCTGCAATCCCCACAGGAGGAAGAGAATGGATGTGCGACCTCGCTTGTGTCCCACCCCCCGATGTCTCCGTCAATCGCGTTTCCCACTCGCTCTCGCCCTGAGCCTCGGGCTCGCGGCGCCGGCTTTCGCCCTGACGCCGTTTTCCGTCGGCTTCAATATCGGCGCCTCGCAGGCGAACGGCGCCGG
>DAHWKH010000188.1 GCA_027343725.1 Acidiferrobacteraceae bacterium | reverse complement strand
GTCCAATTTTGGTCCACTTGATGCGCCCGTAGTCCGTGATGACCCGACAGCTGGCGACCATCCGGGCGTCCTCTTCAGCGGAGGCGCAACACGTGTTGCGCACGATGGTGGCGAGTTCTGCCAGAGCGTTGGGAAGCTGCGCATCGGCGTGCCGTTCTCGTGGGCGCCGCCATGCGCTTCTTCATCGGTGCCAAGCCCCGCTTCATCCTTATATCCGCCTCGCGAGCCTACAACCCACGAATCGACTGAATGATAACGGGACGCGCGTGGATCTCAACATGGCCATGAAAGGCCGACAGGTCTGCTTCCACCACCCAGAAGTGAGCAGGCCGCGCGCGGCCTGCGACGCGCGCATAAATCTTGTGATCGCTTGGGACCAGCGCGGCGAGCGCGCCCTCGTGAGTTGCGAGCGTCACGCTCCAAAACGGTTTACCGCGACACAGCGTTCATCCGGCACCTCTCACCTCTTTGAGCAGATCGGGGTGGCGGTCCAGCACCTTGAGAAGTTTCACAAGGGCCAGTGATGGTCGGGTCTTGCCGGTCTCATAGCGCGAGAAGGCATTGACGCCGCCGCCGAAGATCTCGGCCGCCTCGCGCTGATCGAGGGCAAGCTTCTTGCGCACCTGGACGATAAAGGCGGGATCGACGACGGCGGCGTTGACCTCCTTCGCAAAAGTCTTCATCTCGCGCATGACGCGATCGGATTCGGCGGCATCCAGAATAGCCTCTCCGCACGCCGGGCAGAACTCGCCCGTCACCGCCGGGATGGTGGTGGTCTCACCCTTGTAGATATAAGGGAGGTCGCGGGTGTCGGGGACCGGTTCCGCGCCGCCGCACACGGGACATTTCATAGTCACAGCTCCTTGAACGACACGATCAATACCTCGTCGATCACAGTGAGTTTCAGATACACATCGCCCGCCTCCGTACGGGGCCTGTACACATCCTGCCAGATCCGGTGATCGGCATGCGTGGTCATGCTTTTGTAGAAGTCTCCCGCATTCAGAGCCATCACCACTGCGCGCATCTCGGCGAGATCAAAGCCCAACGCTAAAGCACCGGCAGGCGCCGCCTGCGTCGTACGAAACCTGCTGGCCTCTACCAAGGCCTTGACGATAGTAATAACCTTATTGGTTATTGATGTACACCCCCGCACTGCCAGACAGAAAAAATACCCCCGATTGGATGTGATCGGCGTCCACGTGTTGTTGTCCGAGCCTCGAATGGACAACACTGTGCTGGACATACTCGGATGGGAGCCTGCTCATGCTGGAAACCTTCACCGATTTACGCAACCACGCCAAGGTCTGGTTCGATCTGGTCGAGGCCGGGCAGACAGTGCGCGTGTGGCGCAACGGCAAGCCCATCGCCGAAATCCACCCCATACCGGCGCAACCGCCCGCATGGAAGCAGCGTCCGACGCGCCCGCTGGCCATAAGCGGCAAGGAGATCGACTGGCTCATCCTCGATGAACGCGGAGACTGATGCGTGTCCGCCCGGACAAGGCGAGCGACCGCCTTCATGGGCGAGGACCTGGGAGCGGCTGACTTCGTACACTATGGTCGGGGCATCATCCGCGTCACGCTGGTGCTGGGCGACCCGTGATTCAGGCAAAACCGTAGCCGTCCGCCTCCGGCCCTCATTCGCCCAAACCTGGGGACGCAGGCGCCGGAACGTGCCGTATGGGATCCTCGGTCGCGGCTGGGCCGGGCAACCGCTGGGGGGCTCCCCGGACCTTGCCAAAGTCAGGCGCCCCCCACCCGCTCTCGCGCCACAGGGCGTCCGATTGCACGCGAAGCGGCGGCTCTTGTAGACTTTCCATAGCCCTTATCCGTGAGTTCCTGGGGGACGGATTCTCCTCATCACCGCCTGACGACTCATCGTGCCCGTCGGGCATGCGGGACAATGGGGGTCTCCTCGGCCAGACCGCGAAAGTCCGCCTCCTCGTGCCGCGGATTCCTGAAAATCGCCAAAAATAAGGGGGTCCGTTGTCACCCCGTTCCGTGATCAAGGCGACCCAGTCGCCGGATGACAAGGCGTTGCCGCGATCCGACCCGATCCGGCGTCGGATGAGGATCCCGGGCCCACCGTCCCGGGGGGCGGCCTTGCAAGCGACGGCCCGAGCGTGCGCGGCCGTGCCCGTCATCGACCCGATCGGCGAACCGCTGGGGCGGGCCGGCAAACGCTCTGACGCTCGGCCTCGGAGCGAGATGGGGGTCGCATGCCCCTGAAGAGCGCGCTCCGCTACCTCATCGCAAGCCAAGTCGTCTTCTTCGGACTGCTCGCAATCTGCATCGACTGGGCGCCCCAGAGCTTGACCAACAATCGGGGCATGAGCTACTTCGGATACCACTGGCCGGCCTTGATCCCATTCATGGGCGCGCTCCTCATGGGGCCTTACTGTCTGTCCCAGGCCGCGACCCGCCTGCGCGATATGGGCCCGCCGTTGCCGTCTGTGGCTCAAGCCCTGAAGGCGATCGCGATCCTGACCCCGCTCGTGCTCCTAACCCCATCCGATGACCTCGGTTTGGTGCATGATCTCCATGTCACTGTCAGCGCCATCGTGTTCATGGTGGAGTTCGGCCTTTCCACGACCTTGCTCCTGGCTTGCATCGGAAATTGGCTGGAAAGACTGGCTTGGTCGCTGCAACTCCTGGCCGGACTGGTCGCTCTGTTGTCGCTCTGGGGCATCCTCCGGGTCATGCTCCCCAGTGAACTCGTACTGCAACTGATGTTCAGTCTCGTCCTGAATCGGACCCTGCCGAAGATCGAGGGGGCGCGCCTGCGTCTCCCTCCCGCCGAGCCCGTATTGGTCCGAAAAACGGACGGCCATGGTTAATCACGCGGGGTCATGGGATAGGCGATGCGTGACGCAGAATCAAAGGGAGCCACGGGGGATATCGATACATGGATGTGGCAGCGCTTCTTACCAAGATGACAGGGACGGAAAAGATCGGCCAGCTGACCCTGGTCACGGCCGATTCCGTCGTCACCGGTCCGGTCGTGGCCCGTGACGTCACGCAGGCGCTGCACGCCGGCCGCGTGGGCGGCCTCTTCAACCTGTTCGGGGTCGAGGAGACGCGCGCGGCCCAGCGCGTGGCCGTGGAGGAAACGCGCCTGGGCATACCGCTCTTGTTCGGGCTCGACGTCGTTCATGGGTTTCGCACCATCTTCCCGATCCCGATCGCCGAGGCCGGGGCCTTCGATCCGGGCTTATGGGAAGACACGGCGCGGCTGGCCGCGGAAGAGGCCGCGCGCGCCGGTCTGCATCTCGTCTTCGCGCCGATGATCGATATCACGCGGGACCCGCGCTGGGGCCGTATCGCCGAGGGCCCGGGGGAAGACCCGGTAGTCGGTGCATCCTTCGCCGCGGCCAAGGTGCGCGGCTTCCAAAGGCACGGGTCCCTGGGGGTCGCCGCCACCGCCAAGCATTTCGTCGCCTACGGCGCCTGCACCGCCGGGCGCGATTACGCGTCGGCCGACGTCTCTGAACGCAGCCTCCACGAGATCTATCTGCCGCCCTTTCGGGCCGCCGTCGATGCGGGCGTCGCGGCCGTCATGGTGGCCTTTCACGGCCTCGCCGGCATCCCACTCCTGGTGCATGACGGCCTCTTGCGGACAACACTGCGCGACCACTGGGGTTTTCAGGGTGTGATCATGAGCGACTACGGCGCCATCCGTGAGCTCGGCCGCCACGGGGTGGCGGCCGATATCGCCGAAGCGGCGGCGCTCGCGCTCAAGGCCGGCGTCGATATCGATATGATGGGCTACGCCTACGAGGAGGGCCTGCCGGAGGCGCTCAGGCGCGGGCTCGTGACCGCCGCCGAGATCGACGCATCCGT
>DAHWKH010000169.1 GCA_027343725.1 Acidiferrobacteraceae bacterium | reverse complement strand
TGGGCGTGGGCCGGCGTGACCAGCCCCTGGCGCGCCAGCACGAGGCCCTGGCGATAGGCCTCATGGGCGGCGGCGACGCGCGCGCTCAACGCGCGGACCGTGCTCGCAAGGCTCACGGGCAAAAGCCGCGCCAGGATCCGTCCGGGACCGACGAGGCTTCCGGGCGCCACCACGCGCGGCCCCATGAGCGCCTGATAGGGGGCGCGCAGGAGCACGCGATCGGGGCCGTGCACGCGCGCGAAGACCGGGATCGCGGGGCGATAGGACGCACGCACGGCCGCCGCGACCTTTACCGAAAGGGGTTGCGCCAACGCACGGGGCGCAAGCGCCAGAAGACCCAGGAGGATGAGCAGGCGCCTCATGCCGCGCCCCCCCACGGCGTCCCGGTCGCCGTCTGCAGGGCCACGAGGGTGTCGGCCCGCAGCCGCCGCAGGCCCGCGATCTGCAGCCGCACCCGCAACAGCTCGCGCGCAAGCCTGAGGTAGGACAGAAACCCGAGCGCCCGGGCCTTGTACGAGGCATCCGCCGCGCGCGTAAGGCGCCCCAGCGCCTGGCGGCGGCCCTCGAGACCGTGCAGCTCGCGCGTGAGATCCCGCGCGCTCGCGTGCAAGCGGTAGATCTGCGCGCGCGCGTAGGCCAGGCGCGCGACATAGTCGCGAAACAGCGTCGCGCGCCGCGCGCGCGCGATCGCGACCGGCCCGCGACCGGCACCGAAGAGCGGCAGCGACAGGCTCAGCTGGAAGCCGACCTGGGAGATGCCCGAGGTGTTGCGCGCGCCGGCAGGCCCGATGCTCAAGCCCGGGTACTGGTCGAGCACCGCGCGCAGGAGGCCTGCATCCGCACTGTGGTAGGCGGCGACGAGCGCGACGAGATCGAGGCGATCGCTCGTGGCACGCTGAAAGAGCGTACGCGCCGAGGCGTGCGGCAGGGGAAGCGGCCGGGGCGGCGCCAGCAGCGGGCGCGCGGTGGGCGCCAAACCGAGCTCGGCATCGAGCCGAAACCGGGCCCTACGACGGGCCCGCCGCAAGGCCGCAACGCGCAAACGCAGGCGATCCCAGGCGCTCTCGAACGCCGCCGCGCGCCGGCCGCCGATCAGGTGGCGGCGCGCATCCCGCACGAGGACTGCGACCTTGCGCCGCCAAAGCCTTTGCGCGTGGCGCGCCAGATGCGACTCGGCGCGCAGCCAGTAGAGGCGGCGCGCGTCGAGCCGCGTGCGGTTGGCGGCCACCCATTCGCGCCAGGCCACGGCATAGTCGATGGAGCGCGCGTGCAGGCGTGCCTCGCGAACGGCCGTGGAGCGCGTCACGAGCCGTGAGACGTCCCACAAAAACCCCTCGGTGAGGGCGACCGTGTGGCCCACGACCCCGTAGGGCTTCAGGGCGCTGAACTGGATGACGGGGTTCGGCAGGAGGCCGGCCGCGAAGACCTGGGCCGTGGCTACGCGCTCGCGGGCGCGCAAGGCCTTGAGCGCCGGGTTGGCGATCACCGCGATGACGCCGAGCTCCTGACCCGTGAGGGGCTTCCGGAAATCGAGCTTAAGCGGTGCAAGCCCCGGGACCTTGAGCGTGCGCGCCGCGCGCGCGAGCGCCGCTTGCGTCGGGGCGCGCAAGGCCTGGCGCGCGGGGGCGCGCAACGGCCTTGCGGTGTAGGCCGCGCACCCCGAGACGATCATGGCGAGAAGCCAGCAGACGAGGAGCCATCGCATCTCAGGCAACCGGCAAGAGCGCGCGAAACGATTCGATCGCCGAAAACTCACCGCAATCCTTCTCGGGCCCGCGCAGGTCCGGTTGCCGGATCGCCAGCAGATGGCGGATGCCGTAGGCGCGCGCGCAACGCAGGACCGGGAGGCTGTCGTCGATCAAGAGCGTGCGGTTGGGCGCGAACGGCTCGATCTCCTGAAGCTGCTCCCAGAACGGCGCGTGCTCCTTGGCGAGCCCGAGGTCGTGGGCGCAGATCACGGCATCGAGGTAACGCTCGATGCCGGTGCGGCGGAACTTGAGGGTCACGGTCTTGCCGTGGGCGTTGGTCACGAGCACCAGGCGCTTTCCGGCGGCGCGCAACGCCGTCAGAAACTCCTCCACGTGCGGGCGCATCCCGATGCGCGAGGCAACCTCCTCCTTCAGTTCCGCGATATCCAGGCCCAATTCCCCGCTCCAGTAGTCGACGCTGTACCAGGCGAGCGTGCCCTCGGCCCGGCGGAACCGCTGATAGAGGAGGGTCTTGGCCTCGGTGAGCGCGAGCCCGTGCCGTTGCGCGTAACGCAGTGGCACGTGTTCCTGCCAGAAATGGTTATCGAAATGCAGATCGAGCAGCGTGCCATCCATGTCCAGGAACGTCGTTTCCACTAAATTCCAGTCGATCATGGCGGGCCCCCTTGAAACGCTGTCATTATAAGGTCCGGGGCGCTCCGACGCTAGCGACCCCGGGGGTGGCGTGTTAGGCTCGGCGCATGACCGATGCCGTCCCGTGCCCCTTATGCGCCTTGCGCGCGCAAGACGCCCTGTGGTCCGACAACCGCTGTCTCGTGGTCAAAGCCCACCTCCCCGGCATCGGCGACTACTGCCGGGTGGTCTGGCGTGATCATGTGGTCGAAATGAGCGATCTCGACAGGGACGCGCGCATCCATCTCCTGGACGTCGTGTGCGGCGTGGAGCGGACCTTGCGCGCGCTCGCGCGCCCGACGACCATGAACCTCGCCTCGCTCGGCAATCAGGTGCCCCACCTGCATTGGCACGTCATCCCCCGCTTCGCCGATGATCCCTATTTTCCGGACAGCATCTGGGCCCACGCGCGCCGGGCGCCGGCTGAACGGCGTGCTTGGGGCGACGTATTGCCGTCCGCGCTCGCCGAAACGCTGGGCCGGCTTTCCAAAAACCCTTTATAATTTGAGATTGGGGGCGACAGGGAGACCATAACCATGGGCCAACCGCTTTATCTGGCCTTGGATCAGGGAGGACACGGCACGCGGGCGATCGTCTTCGACGAGGCCGGCAACGCCCTCGCCCGCGGGGTCGTGGGCGTGAGGCGCACAAGCCCCGAACCCGGGCGTGTCGAGCAGGACCCCGAGGAGATCCTGGCCTCGCTCGGCCGTGCGACCGAAGAGGCCCTGCACGCCCTCGGCACGCAGCGCGCGCTCGGGGTCGCGTGCGCGGGGCTTGCGGTGGAGCGCGCAAGCCTCGTGTGCTGGGACAGTCGCACCGGGCGCGCCTTGTCGCCGGTCTTGAGCTGGCAAGACCTGCGCGCGGAGTCGCTGGTCGCGGCCTACAGGCCCCACGCCTTCACGATCCGCGAGCGCACGGGCCTTCGGCTCTCGCCGCATTACGGCGCCCTGAAGATGCGCTGGTGCCTCGATCAGATCCCCGAGGTGCGCGCGGCGGCCCGCGCCGGGCACCTCGTGATGGGGCCTTTGGCGAGCTTTCTCGCGTTTCGCGCGGTGAGTCCGCAACCGTTGTTCGCCGACCCCGCGAACGCCGGGCGCACCTTGCTTTGGAGTCGTAATCGGCAGAACTGGGACCCCGACCTCCTGGACCTGTTCGCGATCTCCGAGGACTGTCTGCCGACCTGCACGCCTACGCGCTACCCCTTCGGCGGCCTCAAGGCCGGCGGGGCCCAGGTGCCCCTCACGATCCTGACCGGCGATCAGGGGGCGGCGCTGTTCAGCGAGGGCGTGCCGCAGGCCGACACGATCTACATCAATATGGGCAGCGGCGCCTTTCTGCAACGACCGATCGCGGGGACGGCCGTCGCCAGCGGGCCCTTGCTGACGAGCACCGTGCTCACCGACGGGCACGAGCGGCTGAGCGTCGCCGAGGGCACGGTCAACGGGGCGGGGTGTGCGCTCGCCTGGGGCGCCAAGGCGCTCGCGATCCGCGACCTCGCGCGCCACTGCGATCAACTGCTCGCGGAGGGCGGCCCGCGCCCGCTGTTCGTGAACACGATCGGCGGCCTCGGCTCGCCCTTTTGGCGGACCGACGAGCCGCCGCGCTTCGTCGGCGAGGGGAGCGCCGCGGCCAAGGCGGCGGCGATCATCGAAAGCATCGCGTTTTTGATCAACGCCAACGTGCAGGCGCTGTGCGATGAGTTCGGCGAGTGCGAGGGGCTGGTCGTGAGCGGCGGCCTGTCGTCATCGGCGGCCTTGTGCCAGATGCTGGCCAATCTCACGGGCCTCGGCGTGAGGCGCCCGGGCGAGTGCGAGGCGACCGCCCGGGGGCTTGCGTTTCTGGCCGCGGGCAGCCCGCGGGACTGGCCGAGGAGCGGCCCGGAGACGCGGTTTTTTCCGCTCGCGGACGAGGCGCTCGCGGAGCGCTATCGCGCGTGGTGCGAGCTCATGCCCGCATTAGGGGACGGGGAGGATTAGGCGCGCGGTGTCGGCGCGCGCGGGGCGCTCCGGCAGGGCCCCCGCGAGCCGTTCCATGACGCGCTCGGCCGTGCGCCGATAACCCGTGAGCTTGCCGCCCAAGACGCTGATGAGGCGCGCCTGCGGCGCATCGGCGAGCAACACGGTCTCGCGCGAGCGTGCGTTAAGCCCTTGGGCCGCGTGCGGCAATACCCGCAGGCCCGCGAAGGCCTCCGCGACCGTCGTCGTGAGCCCCGGAAAGTGACGCGCGAGCGCCTCCTGCAGGTAGGCGATTTCCGTGGGCGTCGGGGCGACGAGCGCCGGATCCCCGACATAGAGGCGCTCGGTGGTCCCGGTGAGGATTTGCCCGTGCCACGGCATCATAAAGACCGCCCGGCCATCGGCCGGGGCCTCGCCGTAATAGATCCCCTGCGTGAGCGTGCCCTTAGTGACGATGTGCGTGCCCTCTACGAGATCGAAGGCGCGTCGCGGCGGCCCGGGCAACACCCGCCCCAGGACGTCACCCGCCCAGGGGCCGGCGGCGTTGACGAGCGTGCGCGCAACACAGGTCTCGACGCGCCCGGCGCGCACGAAGCGCACCTCGTAGCCCGCCCCGGCGCGCTCGGCGCCGATGAAGCGCGCACCAAGAACGATCTCGGCATCGAAGTCCTCCGCCGAGCGCGCGACCGCGCGCGTCAAGGCGACATCATCCGTCTGGGCGTCGTTGTAGCGGAACACCGCCTTCAGATCGCGCGTCGCCAAGCCGTCGAGCTCCCCCCACGCCGAACGCCTGACGCGCTCGAACTGACCGCCTTCGCGACCGGCGAGCCAGCGGTACAAGACGAGGCCCGCCGTGACCCACGGCGGCGACCGGCGGCTTTGCGCGTAGATCGGGATATAAAAGGCGCGGCGCTCGACCAGTTCCGGGGCGATGCGCAAGAGCGTTTCGCGCTCCTTGAGCGATTCGCGCACGAGCCCAAGCCGCCCGGACTCGAGATAGCGCAGGCCGCCGTGCACAAGCTTCGAGGATCGGCTCGAGGTGCCAGAGGCCAACGCGCTCTGCTCGAGAAGGCGCACGCGGTAGCCACGGACGGCCGCGGCCTGGGCGACACCAACGCCGTGAATGCCGCCACCCACGACCACGACATCGAAGGATGTGCTCACGACACTGGGGCCTCCGCCTCCAAGGCCGCGCGGATCTCGGCGAACCGGAAGGTCTCGATGAAGGCGACACCCCGCGCGCGAAGGGCGCGCGCGCGCTCGACGTCGCCGATCTCGTAGACCACGAGCGGGGTGTCGTGGTCGAGCGCCCCTGCGCGCGGCAGCTTCTCGAATTTGCAGAAATGGAACGCGCAGCCGAGCGCGCGCACATCCGGCGTCGCAAGCTCGCCATAGCGGGTCGCAATGAAGCCGATGCGCGGCCACAAGGGGCGCGCGGCCACGAGCACCGCGGGGACAAAGGAAATGAGCACGGTCTGCGCGAGAACCGGCTGCAACACCCGGTAGGTGGCCTGCACGGCGGCCTCGGCCCCGGAACGGACCATGGCGACCCGCTTGATCTCGACGAACACCGTGATCTCCGGGTGACGCGCGATGAACGCAGCGAGGTCTTCGAGCGTGGCTAGCGGCGTCCCCCGAAAACGCTCGCCGAAGCGCTCCGGGTGGAAAACGCTCAGGGCCTTCAGGGCCGCGTGCGAGCGGCTCGCGATCGACCCACGCACGCCACACAGGCGCAGGCAATCGGCGTCGTGGAAGAGTACCGGGACGCCGTCGGCCGTGAGCTGGACATCGACCTCGAGGTAACGCGCGCCGGCTGTCAGCGCGCCCTCGAGGGCTGGAAGGGTGTTCTCGGGGAAACGCTCGGCGTACCCGCGATGCGCAACCAACTCGACCATGCGGCTTGTCTTCGGGACGTCCCCTCGTTGGGACCGTAGGCGGCCTCGCCCGCGGGTAGCGCTACGCTACACGTCCGGGAAGCGGCGTTCAACAGGGCCCGGCGGAGGCCGGGGGCCTTGGCGCGTCACGGGAGCGAATGGCGGGCCCCAGCAAGCCACGACCCCGTCGTTCAAGCCGATGTCCGGGCATCGGGTGGCGTCGCAATCGGGGCTGAGATCCCGCCCAGCAAAAAGCTCGTCATCGTTAGGGACCCGAACGTCGCCCCTTCGGCAAAGGCGGTCGCCGCTTGTTCGGCCTGCGCGCAGAGCCCGCACAGGTAGACAAGCGGAAGGAAGTGCTCGGGCGTCGGCACGGCAAGCCGCGCGTCCGGATGCGACAACACCGAGGCGATGTCCCAGGGGCGGGTCTGCATGATGCGCCTCACCTCGTGATCGAAGCGCACCGCCCAGTCGTAGCCTTGGTCTTGCGCGCGAAAGTCCACAAGCCTCAGGTTGTGGACCACGTTGCCGCTGCCCAGGATGAGGACCCCGGAGTCGCGCAGAGGGGCCAGGCGGCGGCCGAGGTCTAAATGGTACTCGAGCGGTGCGCCGGCATGAATCGAGAGTTGCACCACCGGGACATCGGCATCCGGAAACACATGGGCGAGCACCGACCAAGTCCCGTGATCGAGCCCCCAGCTGTCCCGATCGAGCCGCACAGGCGCAGGGCGGGCTAGGTCGAGGACTTCGCAGGCGAGCTCGGGCGATCCGTCCGCCGGATAGCGGAACGCGAACAACTCCTGCGGAAAGCCGGAGAAGTCGTGGATAACACGCGGGTGGCTCATCGCAGTGACCCGCGTCTCGTCGGCGTACCAATGTGCGGAAACGGCGAGGATGGCGCGCGGGCGCGGCAGCGAGCGGCCGAGCTCGCGCCAGGCCCGTGTGAACCGGTTGGCCTGCAAGGCGTTCATCGGACTGCCGTGCCCGATGAACACACTCGGCATCGTGCTGCTTGCGCCCGTAGCGGCCCCCCGTCATTCCCGATAGCGCGCGTCCCGAACGCGGCTGTACCCGCGCCATTGTGATGGAGGGCGCCCGCGTTCCACAAGCCGCATTAAGAAACCGGACGCCCGGTCGCGCGCAAGGGTCGCGAGACACCCGCATGGGTCCAGTGGCGGCAACGGGACCGACAACGGCCCGCCGCATCGGGCTAGAGGTTTGTGATTCTCGACTGTTTTTTCGACACCGCGCCCCCCCTCAACCAACGTGGCGGGCCCGCCACACGAGCGCCCATCCGACGCTCATCAGGATCGTCGGTCAGCGCTTCCTCGACGCACTTCTCGACGGTCTCGATGAGCGGACCGCTGGCAGATCGCCGTCCAGCACTGCGTGCGAGAGGCTTCGAGAATGCCATTGGTGTCGGCACAGACGCGGGGGCTGGAGTTGTGGCCTTGGAGCGGGTCTTGTGACAGCGCCCCCGAAAAAGGAGGGGTTGGCGTGTTTCCCCGCAGGCCCTATACTGTAACCCATTAGGTGACGGCATGATCCAGGGCTTCCGACACAAGGGCCTCAAGCAATTTTACGAGACGGGCAGCAAAGCCGGGATAGTCGTCGATCACGCCAAGCGTTTGCGCGTGCTTCTCGCCCGCTTGGACGCCGCGAGCAGGCCCGAGGATATGGCCCTTCCGGGAGCCCGGCTACACCCTTTGGACGGGGATATGCGCGGCTTCTGGTCCGTCAACGTATCGGGCAACTGGCGGTTGATCTTTCGCTTCGCGGGCGCGGAAGCCTGCGACGTGGATTACCTCGATTACCATTGAAGGAGCTTGTCATGATGCACAACCCTCCCCATCCAGGCGAAGTCATACGGGAGCTTTGCTTGGAGCCCCTGGACCTGTCGGTTACGGAAGCCGCCGAGGCTATGGGGGTGACGCGTAAGGCGCTGTCCGAGCTTTTGAACGGACATACCGGGATCGCCCCGACCATGGCCTTGCGGCTGTCCCTGGCGTTTGGTGGCAGCGCCGAAAGCTGGCTCATACAGCAAGCGCAATACGACCTTTGGCAGGCGGGCAAAAACCCGCCAAAGGTCCGCCGACTCGCGTAAGAGGCCATGGTGAGCCCGCGGAATGGCGCGGGCCGCGTGCCGGGTGAATGCCGACTGGCGCGACAACCTGCCGACCGCGGAGCTGATGGGCCTGCGGCACCGAGGCGGCGGCAACCGCGTCAATGAGTTGCTGGTGCTCGCTTTCCGCGAGGACGACGAGGGCCGCGAGGACGGCCTGTGGAAGGAGGTGGGAAACCGGCGTATAGACCACGTCCGCCGGCTTCCGTTGGGACGAATGATAGTGATCGAGGACCGCCGGCTTCCGCCCCGGCGCAGCGAAAGGGCATAGAAGCATGACCGTCTACGGAGGCCTTCTCTAGTCGCATGGAGGTCACTTTCAAGCAACGCACCAGAAGGCATTTTGCCAACACCAAGCGCGGGCCAATTGCTGGACGGAATCGTGTGGGGGGGTTACGGCCACAGGGACGCGTCCATAACCATCCGCATTACCTTCTGAAGCCGATTATGGCTGGCGGCCCTTATCTTACGTAGTCCGACTGCCCGCGCCATCAGGGTAATGGCGCTTTCGCCTGTTGAACCGGATGCCATTACCGTCTTAGCCAGCGCGGCCAATTCCTCCACACAGATTTCATCAACCGTCCTAGCCGCACCCCCAACGATCCTCCGGAATACAATAGGCCCATCCGGACTTTGCTCCGCTGGCCAATAGAATACCCCTACATCTTCCTCGGTTATGTTGAACCGCCTTGCCGCAAGGGTTTTGGGCTCTTCCGCACAAAGTGTGGGTAGCCGACGCGGCTAATCGAGGCCCTTAAGGAAGATTTTCTTTCCGACTTTGACGCAGCGTTTCACCTTGGCTTGTCCCTCGGGGGTAGGCATCAGATGACCGCATTGGCGGCACTGATCAAGCTCCACGCGGTAGACGTCGACGCGGCGTCCGGCGAGTCGGCCCGTCAGGTCGACCGGGTAGGTGGCGATCGTGCGTTTGAGCGAAGGACTTGCACACCGCTCGCAGAGACGCGGGGCGGCGTGGGGATCTTTGCGCTTGAGTAGAGTGAGCCAGTTTCGCATACTCCCAGTTTCTCAGAACGGGATGGTCTATGCACCTCGCCTTGAAGACGCTCCTGAACCGCGTGGAACCTATGAAGGGCTTTGTCTATGAATCGAGCCGTATCCACCCGGCCGGCAAGACGCATAGAGGAGGCTTATCGGCCACGCCCACCATTGAGATAGGGCTACGCGCGCATCAAAGCCAATCAGGCCACTGCTCGCAGTGCCTGAAGCCGGCGCCGGGGTATGACACCCTGTCTGAGCGACGCTTTCAGTTTGTACCGCTGTGGGGCATGCCGACCTGGTTCCTGTATGCGCCCCGGCGGTTAGAGTGCGATCAGTGTGGTATCCATGTAGAGCATCTGCCGTGGGCTTTAGGTAAACGCCCGGTCACGCAAAGCTTCGCCTGGTTCCTCGCCAGTTGGGCCAAACTGCTGAGCTGGCAGGTGGTCTCCCGGCGCTTCCAGACCAGCTGGGAAAGCGTTTTCCGTTCCGTGGAGATGGCCGTGATCTGGGGCCGCGAACGCCTGGATCTCACCGGCATCTCGGCGCTTGGCGTAGACGAGATCTACTGGAAGAAGGGCAAGTTCCTGACACTCGTGTATCAGATCAACGAGGGCATGAAGCGGCTCTTGTTTGTCGTCGAGGATCGCCGGGAGGCGAGCCTGTGTCAGTTCTTCGCCTGGTTGGGCAAGGAGCGCAGCGCGCTCATCGCGTTCGTCTGCTCGGACATGTGGAAGCCCTATCTGAATGTTATTGCGCGGCATGCCCCCAATGCCCTGAACATCCTGGATCGCTATCACATTGCCGCCAAGATGAACAAGGCGATCGACGAGGTGCGTGCCCAGGAAACACGCACCCTGAAACGCCTCACCCCAGGGGCGAAGGTGATCTTGACGCACTCGCGCTGGTGCCTCTTAAAGCGCCCCGAGAACTTGACCGAGAACCAAGCGATCAAACTGAAGGACCTGCTTTCGTACAACTTGAAATCCATGCGGGCCTATCTGCTCAAGGAGGAGTTCCAGATGTTTTGGGAATACGTCTCGCCGGCGTGGGCCGAAAAGTTCATGGATCAATGGTGTAAAAAGGTGATGCGTTCCCGGCTGGAACCGATGAAGAAGATCGCGCGCATGATCCGTGTGCACAAGCCGCTTATCTTGAACTGGTTCGCAGCCCGCGATGAGGTTTCTCTTGGTGCCGTCGAAGGCTTAAACAACAAACTCAAAGCGAGTATCAGGACATCCTATGGATTTCGCACCCCAAAAGCCATAAAGATCATGCTTTATCATAAGCTTGGCGCGTTACCGGAGCCAGAGCTGACCCACAGATTCTGCTGAGGAACCGGAAAACGCTTTCCCAGCTGGTCTGGAAGCGCCGCGAGACCACCTGCCAGCTCAGCAGTTTGGCCCAACTGGCGAGGAACCAGGCGAAGCTTTGCGTGACCGGGCGTT
>DAHWKH010000127.1 GCA_027343725.1 Acidiferrobacteraceae bacterium | reverse complement strand
CTCGCCATCAAGCAGGATCTGGCCGAGCCCGACCCGCTGCGGCTGGCTTGGCGCGATACGATCAAGCAGTCCGTGCGCGAAGTCGTGCGGCAACCCGAGCGGGCGCCGCTGGATGTCATCGTGGAATGCCTGTCCGGGCAGGAACTCGGTGCCGACAAGGACAACGTTGAGGCGCTGGTGATCGAGGAGCTGAGGCGTCTGCACGAGGGCGTGCTGGCGCGCTACGGGCTGCGTCTTTCCGAGTTTGCCAGGTGGCAGTCAAGCCAGCGGCGGGTGTGAATCGGTCTCGCAAGAGCGCCGGAACCTCCGGCGCTCCCTCTGGCATTGCGGGTGCCCAAGGTTCCTCTGCGTCATGGGCGGTTCGAGCGCCGTGCATGGCCGCCTCCCGGACCCGTCCACCACCGGTGTCCGGGGAGGGGCCGTTCGCTCACGCCAGGCGCTTGTATTTGATGCGCGTAGGCCGATCCGCCTCGTCGCCCAACCGGCGCTTCCGGTCGAGTTCGTAGTCCGCGTAGTTCCCCTCGAACCAGACCACGCGGCTCTCGCCCTCGAAGGCCAGGATGTGAGTGGCGATGCGGTCGAGGAACCAGCGATCGTGGGAGATCACGATGGCGCAGCCGCCGAATTCGAGAAGCGCGTCCTCGAGTGCGCGCAACGTGTCCACGTCGAGGTCGTTGGTGGGCTCATCGAGCAGGAGCAGATTGCCGCCGCTGCGCAAAAGCTTGGCCAAGTGCACGCGGTTGCGCTCACCACCCGAGAGATCCTTGACGAACTTCTGCTGATCGCTGCCCTTGAAATTGAATTGTCCGACGTAGGCGCGCGAGGAGACCTCGCGCTTACCAAGGAGAATGATGTCACTGCCTCCCGAGATCTCCGCCCACACGGTGTTGTTGCCATCGAGGGTGTCGCGCGTCTGGCTCACGTAGGCGGGAACAACCGTGGGGCCCACGCGCAGCGTCCCCGAATCGGGTTGTTCCTCGCCGACGAGCATGCGGAACAAGGTTGTTTTGCCGGCCCCGTTCGCCCCGATCACACCCACGATGCCGCCCGCCGGGAGCGTGAAGTTCACGTGCTCCATGAGAAGCCTGTCGCCGAATCGCTTGCTGATATCGGTGGCTTCCACCACGAGGTCGCCCAAGCGCGGGCCCGGCGGTATGAAGAGTTCGTTGGTTTCGTTGCGGCGTTCGACGCCTTGGGAGACCAGCTCCTCGTAAGCCGCGAGCCGCGCGCGGCTTTTCGCATGGCGCCCCTTGGGCGCGGTGCGCACCCACTCGAGTTCGCGCCGGATCGCCCGCTGGCGCGCGGACTCCTGTTTTTCCTCGACCGCCAGGCGCTTGTCCTTTTGCTCGAGCCACGAGGAGTAGTTGCCTTCCCAAGGGATGCCGCGCCCGCGATCGAGCTCGAGAATCCAGCCGGCGACGTTGTCGAGAAAATACCGGTCATGGGTGACCGCCACGACCGTGCCGCGGTAATCCTTGAGGAAGCGCTCGAGCCACGTCACCGATTCCGCGTCCAGATGGTTCGTCGGCTCATCGAGCAAGAGCATGTCGGGTTCCGATAAGAGCAGGCGGCAGAGGGCCACCCGCCGGCGCTCGCCCCCCGAGAGCACGCGGACATCGGCGTCGAAGGGCGGCAGGCGCAGGGCGTCGGCTGCGATCTCGAGGCGCCGGTCGAGATCCCAGGCGCCCTTGGCGTCGATCTCGCTTTGGATTTGCGCCTGCTCCTCGATCAGCGCCGCCATCTCGTCGTCGGTCAGCGGTTCGCCGAAACGCAGGCTGACGGTATTGAACCGCTCGAGCAACGCCTTGGTCGCGGCCACCCCCTCTTCGATGTTACCGCGCACATCCTTGTCGGCGTTCAGTGCCGGTTCTTGGGGCAGGTAGCCGATGCGAATTCCGGCCGCGGGCCGGGCCTCGCCGTCAAAGGCCTGATCCACCCCAGCCATGATCCGCAGCAGCGTGGATTTGCCCGCGCCGTTGAGTCCGAGGACGCCGATTTTCGCGCCCGGGAAAAAAGACAGAGAGATATCCTTCAGGATTTCGCGCGCGGGAGGAACGACTTTCGTCACCCGCTGCATGGTGTAGATGTAGGGAATCGGCATGGCGCCAGTATACCCGGAAACCGGGGGATGCGCGCACCTCGAGGCCGTGGAGAGCGCCGCGTCTCGGCCCGGCGCGCCGTTTGTCGCCTGTTTCAGCGGTAACGGGCGGGAATCGGTTAGTCTAGCGCGCGCGGCGGCTTGAGATCGCCAAAGCCCCTATCCATAATGAAAGGGCTTAGGGCTCGCCGGCCCGTGGGTCACGTCGATTGCGGAGAGAGACATGTTGCGTTGGATTACGGCCCTGGCCTTGGCCGTTGTGATGATCGGACCGGCGTATGCCCATAAGGCCCCCGTTCATACCGGAAGAACCCGCGGTTACAGAAAGCGTGCGGCACCGTCCTGTCACGCATTCAAGGGCGAATTCGTGCAGCTCGCCACCAAAAGCGGCCGGCGTTTCGAGGCCTACCAGGTCGGTTCGCGATCGGCGGCCATCGGCATCCTGTTGTTGCCGGGTGCTCGAGGATTGACCGAGCCGGTCTTGGCGTGGGCCGACCGCCTGGGGGCGCGCGGTTACCGCGTGCTCGCGGTGAATCTCTACGGCCGGAATCGTGCGAACCGTTCGCGCCGCGCGCACAGGCTGTCCAAGTCCCGAGCCCGAGCCGAAGAACTCACCGCGATTCATCTCCTGCGGGCGCCCGGGCGCAAGATCGTGACCTATGGCTGGGGACACACGGGCAGCCTGCAGTCTCTCGAGGCCAGCGCCGCCGACCCGGCTGATGTCTCCGGAACCGTGCTGTATGGGGGCGGCGTATCCGCCAAGGTGTCGGTGGTGCGGCGCATCCAATCCCTGGTGTTCTTGGTCGCCTTTCGCTCGCAAACGTCTCTCGCGGCGCTCCAGGCCTTCGAGGGCCGTCTGCGGGTCTACGGCAAGCCGCTGACGGTCCATTACTATAACGTCGCACCGGCGGCGGTCAGCCCCCTGGGGCCGCATGATCACAGCGCGCTCGCGCGGCAGATCGGGGCCATGATGCGCACGTTTTTCGGGCAGGTGCAGGTCTTGTGCCGGCGCTGCGCGCCTTACGAGAGCGCCTTGTTCAACTATCGGAATTAGTTGAGCAGGAATTCCAGCAACGCTTTTTGGGCATGCAGGCGGTTTTCCGCCTCGTCCCATACCGCGCTTCGCTGACCGTCGATGACGCCGGCCGAGACCTCGAGGCCACGATAGGCCGGCAGACAGTGCATGAAGATCGCATCATTGCGGGCCCGCTCCATGAGCGCGTCATCGACGCAAAAGCCCCGGAAGGCCTGCGCACGGACATCCTTCTCCGACTCCTGACCCATGCTGGCCCAGGTATCCGTGATGACGACGTCGGCTTCCGCGACCGCGTCTTGCGGACTGTGCGTGAGATGCACGTGATCACCGGCGTCCGCCACCACGTCGGCGCTGGGTTCATAGCCCGGCGGCGTTGCGACACGCAAGGTAAAGCCGAATTGCCGCGCGGCGTTGATCCAGGAGTGGCAGACGTTGTTACCGTCCCCGACCCAGGCCGCCCGGCGCCCCGCGATGTCCCCCTTGAGCTCGAAATAGGTCTGGATGTCGGCCAAAAGCTGGCAGGGGTGGTAGCGATCCGTCAGGGCGTTTATGACCGGGACCTGGGAGTGCGCCGCGAACGCCGTGATCTTGGCATGTTCATGGGTGCGGATGACGATCGCGTCCACCATGCGCGAAATCACGCGCGCCGTGTCCTCGAGCGGCTCTCCTCGGCCAAGCTGAAGTTCGGCTGGGGCGAGGAACATGCTGTTGCCCCCGAGTTGCGTGATGCCCGCCTCGAACGAGACGCGCGTGCGCGTCGACGATTTCTCGAATATGAGCGCCAGGCTGCGGCCCCGCAGGTACTCGTGGGGCTCGCGGCGACGCAGGATGGCTTTGAGCGTCATGGCGCGTTCGATCAGCGCCCGCAGTTCCTTGGGCGTGAAATCGAGGAGGCTCAGAAAATGGCGTGTCATGACGCGAGAAACTCGCGGATCACGTCGGCGGTGCGCCGTGCCAGTTCGTCCGCCTCGTCGTCGCTCAGAATGAGCGGCGGCAGGAGGCGCACGACCTTCTCCGCGGTGACGTTGACAAGGAGCCCGTGTTGGAGGCCCATGCGCATGATCTCCGCGCAGGGCCGCTCGAGCTCGATGCCGATCAGGAGTCCGAGCCCGCGGATGGATTTGACCCCGCGCTCGCCATCGAGCTGCGTTTCGAGACGCGTCGTGATGCGTGCGCCGAGCGTCGCCGCGCGTTCCCAGGCGCGCATGTCCGCGAGCGCGTTGATGACGGCGAGCGCGGTCGTGCTCGCGAGCGGATTGCCGCCGAACGTCGATCCGTGGTGGCCGGCATGAAACAGCTCGGCCGCGGTCCCGTGCGCGAGGCAGGCCCCGATCGGAACCCCGTTTCCGAGGCTTTTGGCGAGCGTCATGACATCCGGGCGCGCGCCCTCGTGCTGCCATGCGAACCACTGGCCGCTGCGGCACATGCCGGTCTGGATTTCGTCCAGGATCAAGAGCCAGCCGGATTCATCGCAGATCTTGCGCAGACCCTTCAGGTAGCCCGCGTCCGGGATCTGAATGCCGCCCTCGCCCTGGACCGGCTCCACCAGCACCGCAATCACCGACTGGTCGCGCTCACCCACTTGCCGGACGGCGCCGAGATCGTTGAACGGCACGCGCCGAAATCCCGTCACCAGGGGCTCGAAGCCCGCCTGGACCTTGCGATTTCCTGTGGCGCTCAGGGTCGCGAGCGTGCGTCCATGGAAGCTTCCGTCCATGACGATGACCGCGGGCGTCTCGATGCCCTTGCGGTGTCCGTAGAGGCGCGCGAGCTTGAGCGCGGCCTCGTTGGCCTCGGCCCCGGAATTGCCGAAAAACACGCGATCCATGCCGGCGACGGCGCACAGTGCTTTGCCGAGCGCCTCTTGTTCCCGGATGTGATACCAATTGGAGACGTGGGTCAGGCGCTGGGCTTGCGCGCAGACTGCCGCCACCACCGCCGGGTGCGCGTGGCCGAGGCCGTTGACGGCAACGCCCGCGAGCCCGTCGAGGTAGCGTTGCCCGTCCTCGCCCCAAAGCCATGCGCCCTCGCCGCGCGTGAAGGCGATCGGGAGGCGCCCGTAGGTGGTCATGAGATGGTCTTCGGCCGGCATCGCGCCCCCAAAAGATAAAGCGCCCGGGGTAGCAGGGCGCTTGCGAATCCACGGACCGCGGCCGCCGTTCGCGGCAGTCCGATCAAGCGGCGCATAATACTCCCGGCCGGCGGGAAAATCCAGCCTAGACCGCCCGCATCACCAGTCCCACCGGCCGTCCGCCAGCAGCGCGAGACTCCAATGGACGCCGAAACCCGTGACGTCCGTGGGCACGGCCCCGAGCCCGCCCTTGTGGCGGCCGGCCGACAGGTCGAGATGGATCCACGCCGGGTCGTGCCGCAGGAAGCGCTTCAGGAACAGCGCGGCCAGGATGTGGTCGGCCTCGCCGTCCTGGGCGCATTGCTTGACGTCGGCGATGTCGCTTTTGATGGCCTCCGCGTAATCCTCTTCGAGCGGAAAAGCCCACACACGCTCACCGCTTTGCCGGCCGGCCTCCAGGATCCGCGCCGACCATTCCGGACGGTTTGTGA
Source organism: Acidiferrobacteraceae bacterium (assembly GCA_027343725.1). Lineage (GTDB taxonomy): Bacteria > Pseudomonadota > Gammaproteobacteria > Acidiferrobacterales > Acidiferrobacteraceae > Acidiferrobacter. Next base: position 7,400 of record DAHWKH010000127.1, on the reverse strand, counting down.
AAACACCGGTCATGCGCGTGCCGAGCGCGTACACGCAGGTCCCGGTCAGGGTCGCGTAATCGATGACCAGGGCCGGGCGCGCGCGGCACGCGAGCGCCAGGGTGTCGGCCAAGACCATGCGCCCTTCCGCGTCCGTGTGGACGATCTCGATGGTGGTGCCGTTGCTCGCGCGCACCACGTCGTTCGGCCGATAGGAACGCGGGCCGATGGCGTTTTCGGCGATCGCGAGGTAGCAATCGACGACGAAGGGGACTTTCAGTTCGGTCAAGGCGAGCAGGGTGCCGAGCGCCACCGCGCTCCCTTCCATGTCCTCGTGCATGCCGTACATCGAGCGCGCGGGCTTGACATTGACGCCGCCCGTGTCGAAACAGATCCCCTTGCCCACCAAGGCCACCGGGGCCTTGGTGGCCCGGCGCGGCTTGTAACGCACGTGCACGATGCCGGCGCCGACGGCCTCGCTGCGCGTGACCGCCAGAAACGCGCCCGCGCCGAGCGTCGCGAGCCGTTTCTCGTCCCAAAACCCGAATTGCCAGCCGTTTTCCGCCGCCAGCGCCTTGACGCGTTTCACGTAGAGGCGTGGTGTCAGATGGTTGCCGGGCAGGACGGTGAGCGCGCGCGCGAGGTGATTGCCGCGCGCCGCCGCGCGCTGGCGGCGATCGTTATCGTCCAAGCCAAAGACGTCGACCACGGGCGGGGCGGGGGCTGCGTCATCGGCGCGGAAATGCGGTAACGGCGCGCGCGCGTAGAGACACTGGACAAGGGCATCGAGGGCGCGCCGTCTGATCTCCGGGGAAAGGCCCGGCGCCATGACGGCCGCGCGCCGCGTACCGCTTTTGAAGGCGACGAGCTTGCGCGCGAGTTCCTGCAGCGCGAACGGTTCCATGTCCGCGCCCAGGAATCCGACCGCGAGCGTCGTTCCGGCGGTGTTCGGTGCTTCGGTCAGAAAGACCGTCCCGGGCGGGGTCTTGCTCGCGCGGCGTTTCATGCGCGCGGCCAGGACGTCGCCGAAAGGCGCCGCCGAGAGCGCGTCGCGGTCGAGCACGATCAGCGCGATGTGATCGTAATCCCCCGGCGCCTCCTGCGCCCGGCCGGGTTTGCGATAACGCAGTTTGGGGGCCGTGAATGCCGCCATGGTTTTTGCCTTGACCTCCATCCCCAAAACCCCGATCATACCCCGGCGCTCAAGCCCGGCGCACGGATCTTTTGTGCCCGAGGGCTTGGCCCGTCCACCCCCACGATTCAGGAAAGAGATGAACAGCAGCGATCGCAAACGCCTGTTACGGGAAATGATTTTCTTCCGCCGTTTCGAGGAGCGGTCCTTCGAGGCGTACATGGAGCGCAAGATCGGAGGGTTTCTCCATCTGTACTCGGGGCAGGAGGCGGTGGCGACCGGCGTCCTGGAGATGGCCCGCCGCGGCCACGATTACGTCATAACGGGCTACCGGGACCACGTGCACGCGATGAAATGCGGGGCCCCGGCGCGCGAGGTCATGGCGGAGCTGTACGGCAAGGTCACGGGATCGAGCCGCGGACGGGGCGGCTCCATGCATATCTTCGACCCCTCCGTGCATTTCATGGGCGGTTACGCCCTGGTCGGGCAGCCCTTTCCCCTGGCGGCGGGGCTTGCATTGGCCTGCAAGCACAAGGGCACGGATCAGATCGCGATCTGTTTTCTCGGCGACGGCGCCAACAACCAGGGGACCTTCCATGAGACCCTGAATATGGCGTCGCTGTGGAAGTTGCCGGTATTGTTCGTGTGCGAAAACAACTTGTACGCCATCGGGACCCGCATCGACCGGTCGTCGGCCGTGATCGATCAATACAAACGGGCGACGGCTTACAATATCCCGAGCAGTCAGCACGACGGCCAGGACATCGATGTCGTCATGGCCGCCGCGCGTGAGGCCATCGATCACGTGCGCAGCGGAGCCGGGCCCTATTTCGTGGAATTCATGACCTATCGCCAGCGCGGCCACTCGATGTCCGACTCGAACGCGTATCGCTCGAAGGACGAGGAGCGGGAGTGGCTGGCGCGCGATCCCATCACGATCTACAGCGAACGCCTGAAGACCGAAGGGGTCATGAGCGATGACGATATCGCCGAGATGGAAAAGGCGGTATTGGAGGAAATCGAGACCGACGTGGTGCGTTTCGCCGAGGAGAGCCCCGAGCCGCGGGTCGAGGACCTGAACCAATATTGTCTGGAAGAACCGCCCGATCCCCGTTGGATCGGCCCTTTGGTTCCGGGAGAGCGCCATGGCTGAAATGGCCTATTGGGAGGCGATACGTCGCGCGCATGACGAGGAGCTCGCAAACGATCCGATGGTCATCGCCATGGGCGAGGACATCGGTGTCGCCGGCGGCACCTACAAGGCGACATCGGGTCTTTACCAAAAGTACGGCGCCGCGCGGATCATCGACACGCCGATCTCGGAGAATTCCTATACCGGTATCGGCATCGGCGCCTCGATGGCGGGCATGCGTCCGATCATCGAGATCATGTCGATCAATTTCGCGTTGCTCGCGCTCGATACCTTGATCAACGCGGCCGCGAAGATCCGATACATGTCGGGCGGTCGGGCCTCGTGCCCAATCGTGATGCGCACGCCCGGCGGCACCGCCCATCAGCTGGCGGCCCAGCACTCCGCGCGTTTGGCGCGCATGTTCATGAGCACGCCCGGCCTGCGCGTCGTGACGCCCCGCAACCCCCTCGACGCCTACGGGATGCTGAAATCGGCCGTGCGCTGTAATGACCCGGTGATCATCATCGAGCACGAGAGCATGTACAATATGCGCGGCGAGGTCCCGGACAATGAGGTGTTCCGCCCGCTGGAAGGCGCGGAAATCGTGCGTGCGGGCAGCGATGTCACGCTCATCGGCTACAACTACAGCGTCCATCTGTGCCTGTCTGCGGCCGATAAGCTCTCGGCCATGGGGGTGTCGGCGGAGGTCCTGGACTTGCGCGCCCTGCGACCCATCGACCGCGACACGATCCGGCGTTCGGTCGAAAAGACGCACAACGTCGTGATCGCGGAGGAGGACGAGGCGACGGTCGGCGTGGGCGCCGAAATCATCTCCGTGATCGTCGAGGAGTGCTTTTTCGCATTGGATTCGCAGCCGGTGCGCGTGCATGCGGCCGATGTCCCGGTCCCGTACAATCGGAGCCTCGAGAAGGCCGCCATTCCCGACGTCGACGATGTCGTGGCGGCGGCCCTCAAGGTGGTCGGCCGCGCATAGCGGCTGGATCCCAACGTCTGGATAGGATCAGTCCCCATGGCGGAGCCGTTCCTGATCAAAATGCCGCAACTCTCCGACACCATGACGGAGGGCACGATCGTCTCGTGGGAGAAGGCCGTCGGCGACCCCATTGCGCGCGGCACGGTAGTGGCCACTGTCGAGACCGACAAGGCCATCATGGACGTCGAGGTGTTCCGCGAGGGCTATCTCTCGGGGCCGCTGGCGGCGCCCGGTGTCCCGATCGCGGTCGGTGAACCGATCGCGCGTCTCGTCGCCGAGGCGGGCGAGGTGACCGCTGACGCACAGCCTGCGGTCTCGGCGCCCGAGGCCGCGCCGGTGTCCGAGGACGTGGTCCCCGCGGGCCACACGATCGCCATGCCGCAACTCTCCGACACCATGGCCGAGGGCACGATCGTCTCGTGGGAGAAGGCCATCGGCGACCTCATTGCGCGCGGCACGGTGGTGGCCACCGTCGAGACCGACAAGGCCATCATGGACGTCGAGGTGTTCCGCGAGGGCTATCTCTCGGGGCCGCTTGCGCCGGTGGGCGATGTGGTCGCGGTCGGCGCGCCGATCGCCTACCTGGTCTCCGAGGCCGCATCCGTCCTCGACAGCACGCGCGCGCCGCAAACGCAGGCGCCGGCGCGCTCGCCCGAGGCCCAGGCCCATACCCCGATCCCGTCCGGGAGCGCACGACCCAAGACCCGCGCGCCCGCCATGCCCCACGGCGCCACTCCGGCGCCGCGCCCCCAGAAGGGCGTGGCAAGCCCCTACGCGCGCCAGCTCGCGGGCGCCCACGGCATCGATATCAATAGCGTCCCGGCAAGCGGCCCGGGCGGGCGGATCGTGGCCGCGGACGTCGGGAGCGCGAGCGGCGGACCGAGGCTTCTCGCGAAGCGGATCTTCCAGGTGCCGGGACAGGGGCGGCCCATGGACAGCATGGAAAAGGCCGTGAGCCAGAACATGGAGTACTCGCTCTCCATGCCCTTGTTCCGCGTCCTGGTTTATGTCGATCCCGCGCACTTGGCGGCGGCCGCCAAGGCCCGCCAGGTTTCGCTCACGGTGCTGCTCGCAGCGGCCGCCGCGCGCGCCATTGGCCGGCACCCGCGCATCAACGCCGTCTATCAACACGAGGATCGCATCCTCGAGCGCGAGCAGGTGGACGTCGGGCTTGCGGTCGAAACGGAGGGCATGGGGCTCGTGGTGCCGGTGTTGCGGGACGTGGCCCGCCGCAGCCTCGAGGATCTGAACGCCCAGTGGCGGGATCTCGTGGCGCGCGCGCGCCTCAAGCGCTTGAAGCCCGAGGAGTATTCGAATCCGACCTTCACGATTTCCAACATGGGCATGCTGGGGGTCGCGCAATTCGACGCCATACCCGTCCCCGGCACCTCGGCGATCTTTGCGATCGCGAGCACCCAGCCGCAGGGCATGCCGGTCACGATGACCGCCGACCACCGCATCATCAACGGTGCCGAGGCGGCGAAGTTTCTGAACACGTTCAAGGGTTTGGTGGAAGATCCGGCGTGGCTTTCGGGGGCCGCGGCCGCGAGCGCCACCATGGCGCCCGCGCCCCTCGACACCACGGGCTACGACTGCGATGTCCTGGTCCTCGGCGGCGGCCCGGGCGGCGAGGATTGCGCGCGCGAGCTCGCGGATCACGGCAAGCGGGTGATTCTCGTGAACGACGCGCCCTTGCCGGGCGGGGAGTGCCTGTGGCGCGGCTGCATCCCGTCGAAGGCCTGGCGGGCGGCGGCCGACCGCCTGCGTGACCGCGTGCATGACGCCGATCTCGGCGTTCTGCGCACCGATGACCCCAAGCTCAGCTGGCCGAAACTCGATGCCATGCGCCGGCGCGTCCTGGAGACGCGCGGTGAGATGGCCCTGAAGACCGACAAAGGGGTGCGCATCGACGTGCGCCAAGGGTTTGCGTATTTCGACTCCGAGCACAGTGTGATCGTGGCCCCGAGTCCGACGAGCGACCGCTACGCGCGCCAAGCCCCGCAGGCGGGTGCGGCCGGCGCGCGCATCACGTTCGGCAGCGCCGTCATTGCGACCGGCGCCCCGCCCTTTGTGCCGCCCATCCCCGGCGCCGACGGCGAGGCGGTCCTGACATCAGACACGGTCTGGCGGCTCGACGGCGCGCCCAAGCGTCTCGTGATCGTGGGCGCCGGCGCGATCGGTCTCGAGATGGCGCAGATTTTTGCCGACTTCGGGAGCCAGGTAACGGTCCTCGAGGCGCGCGAGCGGATTCTACCGGAGGTCGAGGGCGAGGTGGCGACGCAGTTGGCGGCCCTCCTGGCCGAGGACAAGCGCTTGACCGTGATCACGCAAGCCGCGGTGACAGCGCTTACGGGTTCGCCGGGACGCGTCGCGGTGCATTACCGGGCCGGGGATGCAGAACACGTCGTGAAGGCCGATTACGTCCTGATCGCGACCGGCAAGAGGCCGGTGACCGAGCCGCTGGCGCTCGAGCGCGCAGGCGTGCGCGTCGAGCACGGGGCCATCGCGGTCGACGCGCAGGGGCGCACGAGCGCTCGTCACATTTTCGCCGTGGGCGATGTGGTCGGGGGATACATGCTGGCCCATACCGCCGGTCACCAGGGGCGGGTGGCCGCGCAGACGATTCTCGGGCACGCGGCCGCCTACGACTCGGCCAAGGACTGCGGCGTGATCTTTACGCGCCCGCAGGCGGCGTTCGTGGGTCTCACGTCCGATCAGGCGCGCGCCGCCGGGTTCGATCCCGTGGAGGCCAAGGTGCCGTTTGCGATCGATGCCAAGGCCATGATCACGGGCGAGACCGCGGGCTTCATCAAGCTCGTCGCCGATAAAGAGAGCCAGCGGGTGCTGGGCGTCCATTTCCTGGCCGATCATGCCGATACCCTCATCGGATCGGCGGTCCTCATGGTAAGCGCGGAACTCACGCTTGCACAGGTGGGGTCGGCGATTCATCCGCATCCCACGCAGACCGAGCTTTTCGGGGACGTCGCGCGCAGGCTTCAGGCGCGGCTCAGGCGCAGCGCACGGGTCAAGGGCTAAGCGATGGCGAAGGTCAAAAAGGTGGTTCTGGCCTATTCCGGCGGGCTCGATACGTCGGTTATTCTGCGATGGCTCACGGAACGCTATGACTGCGAGGTCGTGACCTTCACGGCCGACATCGGTCAGGGCGAGGAGTTGGAGCCGGCACGCGAAAAGGCCCGCAAGGCCGGCGTGCGCGAGATCTTCATCGACGATCTCCGCGAGGAATTCGCGCGCGACTTCGTGTTCCCGATGTTTCGCGCCAACGCCGTTTACGAGGGAGAGTACCTGCTCGGCACCTCGATCGCGCGCCCGCTCATCGCCAAGCGCCAGATCGAAATCGCGCGCTTGACGGGGTCTGACGCCGTCGCCCACGGCGCGACCGGCAAGGGCAACGACCAGGTGCGCTTCGAGCTCGGGTATTACGCCCTGAACCCCGACATCACCGTGATTGCGCCGTGGCGCGAGTGGGACCTTCTGTCCCGTGAGCGGCTGCTCGCTTACGCCGAGAGCCACGGGATCGCGGTCGAGCATAAGCGCAAGGGCGCCTCTCCCTACTCCATGGACGCCAATCTGCTGCACATCTCCTACGAGGGGGGACCGCTCGAGGACCCATGGCGGGAACCGGAGGCCGATATGTGGCGCTTAACGCGCGCGCCCGAGGACGCCCCCGATGAGCCGCAGTGGCTCGAATTGACGTTCACGCGCGGTGATGTGACGGCGATCGACGGCAAGTCCCTGACGCCCGCCGCCGTCCTCGCCCACCTCAATGAGGTCGGCGGGCGCCATGGGGTGGGCCGCCTGGACCTGGTCGAGAACCGCTATGTCGGCATCAAGTCGCGGGGCTGCTACGAGACCCCGGGCGGCACCATCCTGCTGCGCGCCCACCGGGCGATCGAATCCCTGACGCTGGATCGCGAGGTGGCGCACCTCAAAGACGACCTGATGCCGCGCTACGCGGCCCTCGTTTACAACGGCTACTGGTGGAGCCCCGAACGCCGATTGCTTCAGCAAGCCATTGATACATCTCAGGAAACCGTCAATGGCCGGGTGCGGGTCAAGCTCTACAAGGGGCAGGTGACGGTGGTCGGCCGGGAGTCGGCCACGGACTCGCTCTTCGACGCGAAGATCGCCACCTTCGAGGATGA
>DAHWKH010000120.1 GCA_027343725.1 Acidiferrobacteraceae bacterium | reverse complement strand
AGGCCGGGGCGTTGTTCGTGTTTTCCGCGAGCGCGCGCGGGGAATCGGCAAGCGATTTGCGCGCGGCCCTGGCCGCGGGCCAGGCCCCCGCGGCCGGGTTGCCCCCGCAGGTCGCCCTGTATATCGAAACCCACAAGCTCTATCGGAGACGATCGCGACATGAGTCAGTATGAGCGGATACGACAGGCATTGGAGGACGCGAAGGCCGAGGACATCGTGGTCCTGGACGTGCGCGGACTGACCGATATCGCCGACACGATGGTGATCGCAAGCGGGACCTCGAGCCGCCATGTCTCCTCCGTCGGGCGCCGGGTCGACGACGCCTTGCGCGCAGCCGGCTACCGCCCGCAGGGCGTCGAGGGCGTGGAGGCCGGTGAGTGGGTGCTGATCGATTGCGGGGACGTGATCGTCCACGTCATGCACCCGAAGATCCGCGCCTTTTACGCCTTGGAGAAGCTCTGGTCGGAGGAATTCGGACGGGGTGCGGGCGCGCGGACCGGGGCGCGCCCGCACGGTTAGCGCATGCGCCTGATCGCAGTCGGCACGCGCATGCCGGCGTGGGTGAGCGAAGCCTTCCGCGAGTACGCGCGCCGCCTCCCGGGCCCCTATCGCCTGGAATTGACCGAGGTCGAGCCCGCGCGCTGGATCAAGGGCGCAGACGGCGCGCGCCTGAAACGCGAGGAAGGCGAGCGTCTTCTCCGCTGCGTGCCGCGCGCGGCGCTGCTGGTGGCGCTCGACGTCGCGGGGCGCCTGCGTTCGAGCGAGGCGCTCGCGCGCGATCTCTCCGGGTGGCTCGCCGACGGCCGCCCGCTCGTGTTCGCGATCGGCGGCGCCGAGGGGCTCGCCCCGGAGTGTCTTGCGTCCGCAAGCGAGTTGTGGTCGCTGTCGCCCCTGACCTTGCCGCACGCGCTCGCGCGGGTGGTGGTCGCCGAGCAGCTCTACCGCGCGTACAGCCGTTTGACGGGGCAGCCCTACCACCGGGGGACCGCGTGATTTGCCTCGCGTCCACTTCCCAAAGGCGCGCCCGGCTCCTGAGGCAAATGGGGGTGGCGTTCATGACGGTCGCGCCGGATGTCGAGGAAACGCGCCGGCCGGGCGAGGCGGCGCTCGTGTACGTCGAGCGGATGGCGCGCGAGAAGGCCGACGCGGGCCGCGCCCTGTGCGCGCGCCAGGGGTTTCCGCTGCGGCCGGTTCTCGGGGCCGACACCGTGGTCATCGTCGATGAGGACGTGCTCGCGAAGACCGCGGACCGCGGCGAGGCGCGCCGGCAGCTCGCGCGCCTGTCCGGGCGCGAACACCTCGTGGTCACGGCCGTGTGCCTGTCGGGGACGGCCGTGAGGAGCGCCGTCTCGCGAACGCGCGTCGTCTTCAAGTCCCTGAGCGCGGCCGAGATCGCGCGCTATTGCGCGACCCGGGAGCCCCTGGGCAAGGCCGGGAGCTACGCGATTCAGGGCCGCGGCGGGATGTTCGTTACGCATCTCAGCGGCAGTTATTCGGGCGTGGTCGGCCTGCCCCTCTACGAATGCGCGGGGCTCTTGCGCGACGAGGGCCTCCTGTGAGCGAGGAGATTCTCGTGAACGTGACGCCGCAAGAGACGCGCGTCGCCATCGTCGAAAACGGGGTGCTGCAGGAGGTCCATATCGAGCGGGCCGCGCATCGGGGCATCGTCGGCAATATCTACAAGGGGCGCATCGCGCGGCTTTTGCCGGGGATGCAGGCCGCGTTCGTCGATATCGGTCTCGAGCGCGCGGCGTTCCTGCAGACGAGCGACATGAAAAACGGCAGCACCACCGAGATGCCCGGGGAGGGCCGGGAGCTGATCGTGCAGGTGATCAAGGATCCCCTCGGCACCAAGGGCGCGCGGCTCACGACGCAGATCAGTCTCGCGGCACGCTACCTCGTTTATATGCCCGAGAGCGACCACATCGGGATTTCGCAGAAGATCGACAACGAGGCCGAGCGCGAGCGGCTGCGGGCGCTGATCCGCGCGGCCGCCGGCAGCGAGGGCGGGGGCTTCATCCTGCGGACCCTGGCCGAACAGGCCGGCGAAGAGGACCTCAAGCGCGACATCCAGTATCTGCGCAAGCTGTGGTTGCGGATTTCCGCGAGGCTCGTGGACGCGCCCGTGGGCCTCGTGCACGAGGATCTGGCGCTGGCGCTGCGGGTGATGCGCGATCTCGTGCGCGACAACGTCGAAAAGGTGCGCATCGATTCCCGGGAGACCTATGCCAAGGCCTACGATTTCGCGCGCGAGTTCGTCCCGGAGGTGGCCGCGCGCGTGGAGTATTACCCGGGGGAGCGGCCGATTCTCGACCTGTATTCCGTCGAGGACGAGATCAAACGCGCCCTGGAGGCGCGCGTGGCCCTGAAATCCGGTGGCTACCTGGTGATCGACCAAACCGAGGCGATGACCACGGTCGACGTCAATACCGGCGCCTTCGTCGGCCGGCGCAATCTCGAGGAGACGCTTTTCAAAACCAACCTCGAGGCGGCCCAGGCGATCGCCCGGCAATTGCGATTGCGCAACATCGGCGGCATGATCATCGTCGATTTCATCGATATGGCGGCCCCCGAGCATCGGCGTCAGGTGCTGCGCGCCCTGGAACGCGCCTTGTCCCACGATCGCGCCAAGGTGAGCGTGACGGACATGTCGCCGCTCGGCCTCGTCGAGATCACCCGCAAGCGCACGCGCGAAAGCCTCGAGCGGCTCTTGTGCGAACCGTGTCCGGCCTGCAAGGGGCGCGGGGTCCTGAAGACCACCGAGACCGTGACCTACGAGATTTTTCGTGAGATTCTGCGCACCGCCCGCCAGTTTGGCACCGACCAGTATCTGGTGGTGGCTTCCCAGGCGGTGATCGATCGGCTATTGGATGACCAGGCACAAAACCTCGCCAATCTCCAGGAGTTCATTGGCAGGCCGATTCATTTACAGGTGGAGTCGCTCTACAATCAGGAAGAATTCGACGTCGTCGTGACATAACGCGTTGCGGCGGCGCATCTCCTCGCAGATGCCTCACCGCTTGGACGGGGGTTGTTCCGCCATGGCTTCACTCGGATGAAGACAATCGAACGGCGCAGGCGCCGCGCGCTGCGCTATGCGCTGATCGCGGCATCGGCCGTGCTCGGGCTTTTGGCGGCAGCACTTGTGACGAGCCCCTTGTGGTTGACTCCGCTGCTTCAGAGCGCGCGCCCGGCGCTCGAGCGGGCCGTGAGTCGGGCGGTGGGTGCGCCGGTCAGGATCGCCGACATCCGCGCGCGTATCGGATGGCGTCCGGGCTTTACCGCCCGCGGGGTGCGCGTCGGGTCGCGCGCCCGGCCGGCTGTCCGCGTGCGCGGCGCGCGCGTGGACCTGTCGTGGCTTGCGCTCGCCGAGGGGCGCGTCCGCCCGGCCTTCATCGCGCTGACAGGCGCCCATCTCACGGTCCTGAAGACCGCCCGCGGTTTTCAGGTCGCGGGCCTCCCGACGACATCCCCGCGGCAGGCGCATTGGCGCGCCTTCCTGCGCCAGGAGCCGGCGCTCGCCATCACGGACAGCGATCTGACCATTCTGGACGACCACAAGCGGCTGGCCCTGCGCGGGCTCGCCGCCCAGTGGCTTCGCGGCCTGCGCCGACACACGCTGAAGGGGCAGGCCGCGATCCCGGGTGTGTGCGCCGATTGCCGCGTGAGCGCGGTCTTTGCGCACTGGCCGTCGCGTCCCCAGGCGTTCGTCGGTCATATCGGCGTGCAGGCGCGGTCTCTGCGCCTGCACGCGCTCGCCGCCCTCACAGGGCGCCCCGCGCTCAAAGCGCTCGCGGGCCGCGCAAGCGGGCGGCTGTGGCTCAGCCTGCGCCACGGGACCCCGGAGTTTCTGAGCGGCCAATTGCGGCTCACCGGCCTCGTCTTGCCGGCTACCGCGCACAACCGCGAAAGCCGCATTCCGGCCCTGTCGGGCGACTTCAGTTTCGCCCGCGGCGCGCGCGGTTGGCGGTTCTACGGCGTCCATTGGCGGGGGCGCATCGCCGGGCGCCCTGTGCGGACCGGGGCCGTGTTCCTGGCGCATCACGGGCAACGGTGGCGGGCCCGGATCCAGGACCTCGATTTGCACCAGGCGGCGGCTCTGGTCGGGCACGCGCGCGGGCTTCCGGCCGCGCTCGCCCGGCTCGCGGCCTTGCGCCCGCGTGGCCGATTGCGCGACCTACGCGCGCGCGCCCGCAAGGCCCGCCATTGGCACTATCGGCTGCATACCCGGTTTTCCGGGCTCGCCGTCCGTGCCGGCGGTCGCGGCCCGCGGTTTTCCGGGGCTTCCGGGGCCATTACCCTCGATGGCCACTCGGGCCGGCTCGTCCTGACCGGTTTGCACGGGATCGTGCGCATCCCGCGCCTCGTGCCGGCGCCGCTCGCCGTCGAACGTGCCTCGGCCACGGTGACCTGGCAGCGCGCCGCCAACGGGATGTCCTGGCAAGTGCCGCGGTTGCGCCTCGCGACCGCGGCCGGCGCCATGACCGGGGCCGTGAGCCTCGTGCGCGTGACCGGGAAAAGCCCGGTCGTGCTGTTGGCCGCGAGACTCTCCGACGTCGATCTCGCGAAGCTCCGGGCCCTCTATCCGCGCGCCCTGCGCGCGCGCTTGCGCCGCTCGCTCGTGCACACGATTCGCGGGGGCCTCGTGACCCGTGGGCGCGTGGTGGTGAAGGGCCCCGCGGACGCGTTTCCGTTTCGGCACGCGAACGGGGTCTTTCGTGCGGACCTGTCCGTTCAGGGGGGCCGTTACCGCTTCGCGCGGCGCTGGCCGTGCGCGCGCGACCTGGATATCCGGGTGCAGGCGCGCAACGCCCATTTGTCGGTGCAGGGCTCGGGGCGTTTGGGGAAGGTTGCGCTTTCCCATTTCGCGGTGGCGGCCGGACCGCTTGGGACGCGCACCGGCCAAGCCGTGGTGCATCTCGCGGGTACCGGTGGCTTGGGGTCGGTGCTCGCGCTCGTTCTTCCCCATGTCCGAGCACCTCTCCGCCAGGCCCTGCCGGCGACGATCACGGGCCATGGACCCATGAGCCTCACCCTCGCTCTGCGCGTGCCGTTCGCGCGCAAGGCCAAGCTCGCCTTGAACGGATCGCTGGCGCTCGAGGGGGCCTCGCTACGCTATCCCCTGGGCCACGGCGCCCTCGGCTTTCACGCCCTGGACGGGCGTATCGGTTTCACGCAAGCCGGCCCCACGGCCGGGACTATGCACGGCACGCTGGCCGGGGGGCCGTGGACCCTGGCCCTGAAAACGCAAGGCGGCGTGCTCATGGCGCAGGCGCACGGGACCGTGAAGGCGCGCCTGTTGCGGCCGCTCACCGGACCCGGGACGCGCTACCTCACGGGCGTCGTGCCCTGGCAACTGCGCGTGCGCCGGGCCCACCGTACCCACCTGCGCGCGCGCGCCGATCTCAAGGAGGCGGCCTTGCGTCTCCCGTATCCGGCGGGCAAGGGCGCAGGCGTCCCCGGCGTGTTGCGCCTCAAGGCCACGATCGGGCGGCACGCCTCGGTCTTCGAGGCGGCACTGCCCCACCACCTCGCGGCCCTCTATCGAGCCGTGCCGGGTCGGCCGGTCGCGGCCTGGCTCGGAATCGGTTCGGCCCGACCCCCGAAGAGACTGGCCTCCGGGCTCAGCATCGGGGTGCGCAGCGGCTATCTCGACGCCCGCCCCTGGCTTGCGTTCCTGCAGGGCCTCGTACACGGCCAGGGTCGGGCGCTCGCGCGCCTCCCGGCCCAGGGATTGCAGCCGAAGGCGCTCACGCTGTATGTCGGTTCGGGCGTGTTCGGGGGTTACACCCTGGGTCCGGTGCGCGCCGATTTCGTGCGTGCAGGGCAGGACTGGAGCGGCCGCCTCGCGGGCCCCGACACTCTCGGGCGGGTGCGTTGGCAGCCGCGCGGACACGGTGTCCTGAGCCTCGATTTCCAACGGCTCGTGATCCCCCCGCGGGCGCGCCATCACGCCTTGGGTCAGGCAGTCTCCCAGGACCCCCGGCGCCTGCCGGTCGTGCACTTCCAGGCCGACCGGTTGGTCGTTGCGGGCCATGATTTCGGGCGCGTCGCGATCCGCACGGCCGGGATCCCGGACGGCCTGCGCTTTACGCGCATCCTGGTCGCGCGCGGACACACCCTGCTGTCGGCCAACGGACGCTGGACCGTGCACGGCGGCCGTCAGGAATCGGTGATGACGGGCTATCTCCACAGCGCCAACCTCGGCCACACGCTGGCCCAATGGGGCGTGCCGGATCAGGTCGCGGGCGGCCGGACGAGGGTGCGTATGGCGCTCAACTGGCCGGGCGGCCCCACGGCCTTTTCCTTCCATCATCTCGACGGGACGCTCACGTTTCTCGTCGGCTCGGGGCGTTTCGTCCAGGTGCGCCAAGGCGCGGGCAAGCTCCTCGGGATCTTCAATATTGACGCTATCGCGCGCTATCTCACGTTCAACTTCAGCAACATCTTCGGGCGCGGGTTCAGCTTCAATCACATCGGCGGCCGGGTCTTGATCGAGAATGGCCGGGCGCTGACGCACGGGATCCACGTCGACGGCGCATCGGCCAACGTCCGGGTCTCGGGAGAGGCCGGTCTTGCGCGCAAACGCTTCGATCTCCTGGTCAAGGTCGAACCGCATATCGCCGGGAACGTCACCCTGGCCACCGGCCTGATCGGGGGGCCGATCGCGGGCGCCGCCGCCTTGCTCATGCAGAAGATCTTCGCGGGCGCGATCAGCAACACCACCAGTATCAGCTATCGGATCGTCGGTCCCTGGAAGAGTCCGATCATCCGCACAGTCGGAGACCGGCATTGAGCGTCATCGCAGCCGCCATTCAAATGCGCTCGGGCTCCCGTGTCGACGCGAACCTCGCCGCGGCGCGCAGGCAGCTTCAGCGCGCGCGCGCCGCCGGCTGCGGGCTCGCGGTCCTGCCGGAAAACTTCGCGCTCATGGCGCGCTCGCCCGAGGAGCGGCTGATGCATGCCGAGGCGCCCGGCGACGGCCCCATCCAGGAGGCCCTGCGATCCCTGTGCCGGGAGCTCGGCTTGTGGCTCGTGGCCGGGACGATCCCGCTGCGCGGGGCCGTCCCGGGCAAGGTCCGGGCGGCTTCGCTCGTGTACGATGATCGTGGGGACTGTGTCGCGCGTTATGATAAAATGCACCTCTTCGACGTCGATCTCGGGGACGGAGAGCGCTACGCGGAATCGGACGCCTTCGAGCCCGGGACGGAGCCTATGGTCGTTGCGACCCCCTGGGGACGGTTGGGGCTCGCGGTGTGCTACGACGTGCGGTTCCCGGAGTTGTTTCGCGCCCTGATCGCGTCCGGCGCCGAATTCGTGAGCCTCCCGGCGGCCTTCACGGTGCCGACCGGGCGCGCGCACTGGGAGGTCCTGGTGCGGGCTCGGGCGATCGAGAACACGTGCTATGTCGTGGCCGCGGCGCAGACCGGCCGTCACGACAACGGCCGGCAGACGTACGGGCACAGCCTGATCGTGGATCCGTGGGGACGGGTGCTGGCTCAGCGCCCCGCGGGGGCCGGGGTAGTCACCGCGCGTCTGGATCGCGAACACCTGGAGGCGATCCGTCAGCGCCTGCCCAGCATCACCCATCGGAGACTGTAATGGCAACCGATCTCTCGCATTCCCACACTATCGAGCGCGCCCAAGAGTTTCTTCTGAAACCGGCCGGCATCGGCGCCGATGACCTCGAACGCGTCATCGGACGCATGTTGGGCCACCAGATCGACTACGCGGATCTGTATTTTCAGTACAGCCGCCAGGAGTCGTGGTCGCTCGAGGAGGGGCAGGTCAAGTCGGGCAGCCGCGACATCGAGCAAGGCGTCGGCGTGCGCGCCATCGCCGGCGAGAAGACGGGCTTCGCCTATTCCGACGAGATCGTCCTGCCGGCGCTCATCGACGCCGCCCAGACCGCGCGCGCCATCGCGCACAGCGGTCAGGACACGGCGCAGGGCCTGAGCGTGCGCCGCGGCGACAGCCTCGCGCTGTACGCCCCCTGCGATCCCCTGGGGAGTCTCGAGGACGGCGCCAAGGTCCAAATCCTCGAGCGCGTGGAACAGGAGGCCCGGCGCCAGGACCCGCGGGTCACACAGGTCATGGCGAGTCTCAGCGGCTCGCAGGAGACGGTCCTCGTCATGCGCAGCGACGGGGTGATGGCGGCCGACATCCGGCCGCTCGTGCGCCTCAACGTGACCGTGATCGTGGAACACGACGGGCGGCGCGAGCACGGCTCTTTCGGGGGCGGCGGCCGCAGCGATTACAGTTATTTTTTGAGCGAGGACCGGGCCGCGTCCTATGCGCGCGAGGCCGTCCGCCAGGCGCTCGTGAATCTCGAGGCCGTGCCCGCGCCGGCCGGGACGATGCAAGTGGTCCTGGGGCCGGGCTGGCCCGGCATCCTGTTGCACGAGGCGATCGGGCACGGGCTCGAGGGGGATTTCAACCGCAAGGGGACCTCGGCGTTCGCCGGGCGCCTGGGCGAGCGCATCGCGACCCCTGACTGCACGGTGGTCGATGACGGCACGCTCCACGGACGACGGGGATCCTTGAACGTGGACGACGAGGGCACGCCGACGCAACAGACGGTCCTCATCGAGCACGGGATCCTGAAGGGCTATCTGCAGGATCGCATGAACGCGCGCCTCATGGGCATGGCCCCGACCGGCAACGGGCGGCGCGAGTCCTACGCCCACCTGCCCATGCCGCGCATGACCAATACCTACATGCTAGCGGGCCGGACGCCGCCCGAGGAGATCATCCAGTCCGTCAAAAAGGGCTTGTATGCCGTGAATTTCGGCGGCGGTCAGGTCGACATCACCTCCGGAAAATTCGTGTTTTCGGCGAGCGAGGCCTATCTCATCGAGAACGGCCGCATCGGCCGGCCGGTGCGCGGCGCGACCATCATCGGCAGCGGTCCGGAGGTCCTGACGCGCGTGGCGATGGTGGGCAACGATCTCGCGCTCGACAGCGGTGTCGGGACCTGCGGCAAGGATGGGCAGAGTGTGCCGGTGGGGGTCGGCCAGCCGACCCTGCGCATCGACGGTATCACGGTCGGCGGAACGGAGGACTAGTGGATACGACTCTCGTTGCAAACCCAAGCATGACCCTCGAGGATCTCGCAAGCCAAGCCTTGGAGCTCGCCAAGAGGCAAGGGGCCTCGGCCGCCGAGGTCCATGCCAGCATCGGCAGCGGGCTGTCGGTGACCGTCCGCCGGGGAGAGGTGGAAACGGTGGAACACCACCGCGACAAGGGCCTCACGGTGACGGTGTTTTTCGGGCGGCGCAGCGGTTCGGCGAGCACCTCCGACTTTCGCGGGGCAGCACTCGCGGAGGCCGTGTCGGCGGCCTGCGTGATCGCCCGCTACACCGCCGAAGACCCTTTCAACGGCCTGGCCGACCCGGAGCACCTGGCGCGCACGATTCCGGATCTCGACCTCTACCACCCCTGGGCCCTTGGCGTCGACGAGGCGATCACGCAGGCACGCCGGTGTGAGGAGGCCGCTTTTGCCCATGATCCGCGCGTGCGCAATTCCGAAGGCGCGACGGTCACGACCCACGAGGGCACGGATCTTTATGCCACCAGCACGGGTTTCCTGGGCGCGGTCCGCGCGAGCCGCCAGGGCGTGAGTTGCGCCGTCATCGGCGAGGACGGCGAGGGCGGGATGCAGCGCGACTACGATTACGCGACCGCCTGCGATGCCCGCGATCTACCGGACGTCGAGAGCGTCGGCGAGACCGCCGCGTCGCGCGCCGTGCGTCGTCTGGGCGCGCGTCAGATCAAGACCTGCCAGGTCCCGGTCGTGTACGAGGCCCCGGTCGCGCGCAGTCTCTTGTCGCATCTGGTGTCGGCCGTCAGCGGTCCCAGTCTGTATCGGCGCTCGTCCTTCCTCGTCGACAGCCTCGGTCAGGCCCTGTTTCCGAAGTGGGTGCACCTCTACGAGGATCCCCTGCGCAAAAAGGGCAACGGCAGCGCGCCGTTCGACGGCGAGGGGGTCGAGACGCGCTACCGCGATCTCGTCACCGAGGGCGTGTTGCGGCGTTATTGTCTCGACAGTTATGCCGGCCGCAAACTCGGCCTTGTGACCACCGCGAACGCCGGCGGCGTCCATAACCTGATGATCGAGCCCGGGGCCGACGACCTGGCGGGCTTGCTGCGGCGCATGGGGCGCGGGCTGTTGGTCACCGAACTGATCGGTTTCGGCATCAACGGCGTGACCGGTGATTACTCGCGCGGGGCGGCCGGCTTCTGGGTCGAGGACGGCGCGATCGCCTACCCCGTTCAGGAGATCACCGTCGCCTCGAATCTGCGCGACATGTATCGCGGCCTGCTGGCGGTCGGCAACGACATCGATTTTCGCCATCGCATCGCCACGGGTTCGCTGCTCGTCGAGCGCATGACCGTCGCCGGCCATTGAGCGCGGCGTATCGTCCGATCGCGCCGGGAGACTAACCCAGGGAGTCGAAGTTCAGCTCGTAGCCGTTGTCTTCCGGCGCGAGTTCGCGCTGCACCGACAATGCCGCTTCGCTGCGCCTGAGTCGCGCGTGGCAGCGCGATTTGGCGCACATGTCTTCGAGGATCCAGCCCACGTCCGCGGGATGGCAGGGGCGGCCGCGGACTGTCAAGTGGCGGACCGCGATGGTATCGTCCGCGACAGCGCACAAAAGCGGCAGGGGGAGCGCGAGCGGCAGGAGGAATCGGTGCGTGACCCAGAGGACCGGGCTTGCATCGGTGTCCGTGCATCGCGCGTCGATCCGAAAGTGGCCGGCCGCTCCGCCGAGCTTCAGGAGTTCCTCCAGCCAGTCCAGGCCGAGACCCTGATGCACGATGAGGGTCCGGCCGCGGTAGCGGGCGAAGAACCGGTCGAGCCGCCTGCGGTCGCGATGCAACGCCAGGGCGCGCCAAGGGGATATCATGCCGCGATGATGCCAAAGGCGGCCGGCGGCGAACAAGTACCCACAGTGTCGAGGTGTTATGGATTGCGATGTCTTGATCATCGGCTCGGGGCCCGGCGGCTACCGCGCGGCGGTGCTCGCGGCCTTGCGGGGCCAAAAAACCGTGATTGTCGAAAAAGGTGTCTGGGGCGGATGCTGCCTGAATCGCGGCTGCGTGCCCAAGAAGGACTGGTACCATAGCGCCCGCCTCCTCGCGGCCGCCTCGAACTTTGCCGGCCGCGGGCTCACGCTGGCAGGTCCCCTGACGGGCGATTTGTCGGGCGCGTGGCGCCACCAGCGTGACGTGGTGGCGACGGTGCGCGACAGTTACCGGCAGTACTTAAAGCGCCTGGGCGTCGTCGCCGTGTCCGGGCACGCGACGTTCACGGGCCCCCATTCGGTGATGCTCACGCCCGGCGGCGAGCGCATCGATGCGCGCTCGGTCGTGATCGCGACGGGTTCGGAGCCGGCCGTGCCCGAGGGGGTGACGCTTGTCTCCGGCAAGATCCTGCACACCGATATGCTGTTCGAGGAACCGCTGCCCGCGGGACGGCGCGTGGCGATCGTGGGTGGGGGGGTCGCGGCTTTGGAAATGGCCTATATCCTGGGTCGGTTCGGCTGCGAGGTCCGCTGGATCGCGCGTCGCGACCCCTTCGCGCGCAAGGATTTCAGCGTCCCGGCCTTGACGCTCTTGCGCAAGAGCCTCGCGGAGGCGGGCCTCGAGCCGCATCTTGCGTCTCTTGCGCGGCTTGCGCCCGCCGGGGAGGGCGTGCGCCTCACGACCCAGGCGGGCGAGACCTTGGAGGCCGATTGGGCGCTTTTGGCCACCGGACGCAAGCCCGTCACCGCGGGCCTTGGGCTCGACGCGATCGGCGTGGCCTGCGACGAGCGGGGGTTCGTCACGGTCGATGAGACGCTCGCCACCACGGTTCCGGGGGTGTTCGCCTTGGGGGATTGCACCCCGGGACCGATGACCGCCAACCGCGCCCTCTTCGAGGCCGGGGTCGTCATCGACAACATCATGCACGGTGTCGGTCGCACGCGCGATTCGGCGTGGGTCCCGGAGGTCATTTACAGCGCCGTGGAACTTGCGCGGGTCGGTCTCACCGAGGAGCAGGCCGAGGACGCCGATCGCGAGCCGGCCGTGGGATTTGCCGCCTTCGAAACGTCGCCCCGCGCGCTCGGCCAGGACGAGACCGAGGGGTATGTGCGACTTGTGGTCGATCTCGATTCGGCGGAGCTTTTGGGCGGCGAGGTCGTCGGCGGCGAGGCGGGCGAGCTGATCCATATGATGGCCGCCGCGCCCCGGGCAAACGCCCTACGCGATCTCGCCCGCCGCGCCTACAACCACCCGTCCCGCACCGAGGAGTTTCAAAACGCCGTGGAGACGTTGATCGCCAAGTGGAAGCTCGCGGACCGGGTGTTTGCGGACGACAACTCGGCTTGAGGCTCCCCGCGCGCTTGCAGCCGGCCCCGGCTTGGGATACGGTACAGGCGGCCACAACTCGTCATGCGGCCAAAGAGAGGAGTCTATGGGTGGGGACGTTCTCAGCGTTCTGACCGCGGCCGTGCGCACGCGGCGCTGTTGCGCCATTCGCTATCGCGACCAGACCCAGGCCCGCGTCATCGAACCGCACGCGATATACGAAGATGCGATCGGCGAGATCATCGCCGATTGCTACCAGACTGCCGGCTATTCATCGGCCTCCCGCGAGCCGCCGTTCTGGCGACCCTTCCGGATCCGCAAGATCAACGCCGCCGCCCTCCTGCGCAAGACCTTCGTGCCCCGGCATCAGGAGGGCTTCAGCCCGCTGCGCGTGCGCTACCGCCACGGCCTCCTGTGTATCGTCTCGGAGACCAGCGCGCCCTTTGCGCGTCCCGTCATACCCAAAGCCGAACTCGTCGGGCCGTCTCTGCCGCCCAAGCCCGTGCGCCGTTGATACGCCGCTCGACGGAGCCCCGACTCACGCGGACTCCGGGAATGCGGCTCTTCTATTGTGCGCGGCGAACCAGTCCGGAATCTGCGCGGCCGGCAACGCCTCGCTGATCGCAAAGCCCTGCACGTGGGCGCAGCCCAGTCCCTTGAGGAGCCGGACATGCTCGTGCGTCTCGGCGCCTTCGGCGATCACGTCGAGACCGAGGAGATTGGCGATGTGCGTGACCCCTGACACGATCGCGAGATCTTTCGCGTCCTGCGCCATGTTGCGCACGAAGCCCTGATCGATCTTCAGGGTGTGCACCGGCAGTTTTTGCAAATGGGTGAAAGACGCGGACCCCGTGCCGAAATCGTCCAACGCGGTTCGGACCCCCAGGTCCAGGCAGGCGCGCAGCGTCCGCTCGACGACCGGCAGATCGCGCAGGGGCGCGGATTCCGTGATCTCGATCGCGAGCGCGGAGGGGGCTAGGCCGGGGTGGCGACGCAAGGTCGCGCGCAGGTCTTCGAGGAAGAGGGGGTGCAAGAGGTGGCGCGCGCTGATGTTGACGGAAAACCGCCACGCATTCCCCCAACCGATCTCGCGGCCCCAGGTCTCGGCTTGCGCCGCGACCGTCTCCAGGACGAAACAGCCGATGGAGCGCGCCAATCCCAGGGAGTCCAAGGCCGTGGCGAAGGCCTCGGGGAAGAGCAGTCCGCGCTCCTCATGGCGGAGGCGCACGAGGGCCTCGAGGCCGACGACGGGACCGTCGATCGCGACGATCGGCTGGTAGTGCACCACCATGCGGCCTTCGGCCAAGGCGTGCTTGACGAGATCCCGTGTCACGATATCCCGGCGTCGGGCCTCATCGAGTTCGCGGCTATGGATCCGATAACGGTCGCGCCCGGCGGTCTTGGCCGCATAGAGGGCGAGATCGGCGTGGCGCATGAGCCTCTCCTCGTCACCATCGTCGAGAGGAAAGACCGTGAGTCCGAGGCTCGCGGACACGCGCACAGTCTGGTCTTCCCCGATCGCGAGCGGCCGGCTTCGCAGCACGGCCAGCAGGCGTTCGCACAAGGCCTCCAGGTCATCGACGCGCAGCGCGTCCGTCAATAGCAGCCCGAACTCATCGCCGCCGATACGCGCGAGCGTATCGGCTGGGCGCAACACCTCCTGCAGCGCGCCGCTCACCTGGCGGAGGACTTCGTCGCCCGCGGCATGCCCGAATTGATCGTTGATCGGCTTCAGGCCGTCGAGATCGAGAAGCGCAACGCCCAGGAGGCGCTCCTGGCGGCGCGCGTGACTGGCGGCCTGTCGCAATCGATCGAGAAACAGCGTGCGGTTCGGTAACGCCGTCAATGGGTCCCGGAGTGCCAATGTCCTGAGGCTCAAGGCGAGATCCCCGAGGTGGGCGAAGGCCGCGAAGTAGTCGAGGCCGACGCGCCGAAAATACTGCCGGGTGCTTGCGCCCACGAGTCCCACGCCGTGTATGGCGGCGACCCCGAACGGAAACAACACCACCTCGGCGACATCCTCGGGCAGTGCGCGCAACCAGGCCTCGGGACTTCCCTTCGTGCGCATGCGCACGCGCGGCGCCCTGTCCCGCAACACCTCCTCGAGGACCCCGGCATTGCTGCGGGTGATCCGGAGCGCGGTCGGGGCGATGCCCGCCGAGAATTCGGGCAGGACATCGTCTTGTCCGTCATCCAGGATGACGTAAGCCGCAAAGCGGATCGCCGGGACCTCTTGGACGAGGGTGCGGCAGATACGGCGCAACACGGGGGCCGTGGAGGGCCCGTCGACGGGGGGTTCGGCCAGAACGCCGAGTAGGACGCGGAAGATCATCATGCGTTCGGCGTCGGCCGCGCACGCCCCCTGGCCGATGCGCATCGCATCCCGGCGCCGCGCCGATATATAGCGCGGCCTTGTGTTTGGCATCATAGGCGGCCCCCCGGCAACCGAACGGATCTGTCTTCACGGCCTCATCTCGGGCCGCTTTACGGATCTCGGAAACGTCCCCGATGGTCGCCCAACGACGGCCGAGCCCGCCTTGACGTGGGGCAAGGCCCGGCGGCGTTCGCGGCCGTCAGGCGCCGCCTTTCGCCCCGTTTGCCGGTTCCCGCCCGGAGGACCGCGTTTGTCCTAGCGATAGGCCTCGTCGGCGCCGGTCTCATCGCCGTCCCCGTTCAAGGCCTCGACCAAGGCTTGCCGGGCGCGGTGGTCGCGCGCCTCCATGATCGCGGTGGTCAGGTGCTCGAGCTCGGTCACGGTGCTCTCGCGGATGATCTTCTTGATCTCGAGGATGGCCGCCGGATGCATGCTGAATTCGCGCAATCCCAGACCCAACAGGAGGCGCGTGTAGCGGCTGTCGCCCGCCATTTCCCCGCACATCCCGACCGGGATGCCTTGCCGTTGCCCCGCCTGGATGGTCATGGCGATGAGGCGCAAGACCGCGGGATGCAAGGGGTCGTAGAGGTAGTTGACGGAGTCGTCGACGCGATCGATGGCGAGCGTGTACTGGATCAGGTCGTTCGTGCCGATCGACAGGAAGTCGAGGTGGGCCGCGAACAGGTCGGCGGACACGGCGGCGGCCGGCACCTCGATCATGCCGCCGATCGGCATCGCCTTGTCGAACGCCGCGCCCTCCCGCTCGCACTCCTCCTGGAGCTCCCGCACGAGGTCTCGGACGCGAAACACCTCGTCGATGTTCGACAGCATCGGGATCATGAGCCGCACGCGCCCGAACGCCGAGGCCCGGATGATGGCGCGCAACTGGATCTTGAAAAGCTCCAACTCCTGCAGGCACAGCCGGATGGCGCGTAGCCCCAGGGCCGGGTTGACGCTCGTGATCGGCGTATCGATGTCGGCGCGCTTGTCGGCGCCGAGGTCGAGGGTGCGAATGGTCACCGGCCGGCCGGGCAAGGCCTGTACGACCTTCACGTAGGCGGCGAACTGCTCCTCTTCGTCGGGCGGCGCCGAACGGTTCATGAACAGGAATTCGGTCCGATACAGCCCGACGCCGTCCGCGAGCGCTTCGTGTACGGCATCGAGGTCCTCGGGGAGTTCGATATTGGCCGCGAGCTGCATCGTCAGTCCGTCACGGCTCACGGACGGGCTCGCGCGCAGGGTCTCGAGCTCGCGTTGCACGCGCGCGATCTTGCGCGCGCGCCGTTCGTATTCGGATACCACGATCGGCTCGGGGCCGACCAAGAGGACGCCGCGCTTGCCGTCCACGATCAGCTCGTCATCCTGGGCCACGAAGCGCGTCGCCCCGTGCGTCGCCACGATCGCCGGAATGCCGAGGCTGCGTGAGAGGATCGCGGTATGCGATATGGGGCCGCCCAGATTGGTGACGAACGCGCTCATGCCTTTGTTTCTGAGGGCCACCGCGTCGGTCGGCGCGAGGTCGTTGGCGACCACGATCCGGCCGGTGAGGTCCTCCGGGATCGGCTCGTCGCCGGTATCCTCCGGGGTCATCAAGTTGCGCAGGACCCGCTCGACGACCTGGGCCACGTCCACCTTCTTGTTGCGCAGGTAGGGGTCTTCCATGTGTTCGAACACCCCGATCAACCGGTCGCTGTGGGTCTTGAGGGCGAATTCCGCGTTCCAACGTTGCGCCCGGATGTCGTGCACCGGGGCCTCCGAGATCATGGCGTCGCTCAGAATGAGGAGGTGGGTGTCTATGAAGCTCGCCGCCTCCATGGGGGCCTCCGAGGGGATGTGATCGCGGATCTCGTTCAATTCCCGCCGCGCGCGCGCCACCGCCTCGTGAAACCGCCGGGCCTCGTCCTCGATCAGCGGGTCCGGGATCACGTACTCGGGGACCTTCAGGCGCTCGCGTTTCAACACATACGCGCGCCCGATGCCGATCCCGTTGCTGACGCCCTTGCCGTGCAACGCGAGCATCAGGCGGTCTCGCCGAAACGGTGTTCGATGAGCTGCAGGAGGGCGGCGCTCGCCTCGGACTCGTCCGGCCCCTCGGCGCAGATGCGAATGGTGGTCCCTTTGCCGGCCGCCAGCATCATGATGCCCATGATGCTCTTGCC
>DAHWKH010000116.1 GCA_027343725.1 Acidiferrobacteraceae bacterium | reverse complement strand
CCTATCGCGAAGCCGGCGTCGACATCGATGCCGGCGATGCCTTGGTCGAGGCCCTCAAACCGATCGCCGCGCGCACCGCGCGCCCCGAGGTCCTGGCCGGGCTCGGCGGTTTCGGCGCCCTGTTCGCCCTCGGGGGCCGCTACCGCGACCCGGTCCTCGTTTCCGGCACCGACGGCGTCGGCACCAAGCTCTTGTTGGCGATCGCGCTCGATCGCCACGACGACATCGGCATCGATCTCGTCGCCATGTGCGCCAACGACGTCGCCGTGCAGGGGGCGGAGCCGTTGTTTTTCCTCGACTACTTCGCCTGCGGGCACCTGGAGACCGACACCGCGCGGCGCGTCGTCGCCGGCATCGGCCGGGGCTGCGAACTGGCAGGCGCGGCGCTCGTCGGCGGCGAGACCGCGGAAATGCCGGGTCTTTATCAGGGGACCCACTACGACCTGGCGGGTTTCTGCGTGGGCGCGGTGGAACGGGATCGCCTGATCGACGGCCGGCGCGTGGCCGCGGGCGACGTCATCATCGGCCTCGCCTCCACGGGCGCGCATGCCAACGGCTATTCCCTGATCCGCCGGATCCTCGCGCAACGGGCGCCCGATCTCGCCACACCCCTCGACGGCCGAAGCCTGGGCGAGGCCCTCCTCGCCCCCACGCGCATTTATGTCAAAAGCCTGCTCGCGCTGCAAGCGGCCGTCGACGTCCACGCCCTGGCGCACATCACAGGCGGCGGGCTCCCCGGCAACGTCCCGCGCGTCATCCCCGACACCCTGCACGCCGTCATCGACAAACGCGCATGGGAATGGCCGGCGCTCTTTCATTGGCTCCAGGACGGGGGGCGGGTCGCCGACGAGGAGATGGCCCGCACGTTCAATTGCGGCATCGGCATGGTCGTCATCGTGGCGCCCCCCGACGCCGAACGCGCGCTCGCGCGTCTCACGGAGTCCGGGGAGCGGGCGCAGATCATCGGGCACGTGGCCCCGGGCGCCGGCCCGCTCGCTTGGGCGTGAGCGGCTTGCGCGTGGCCGTGGTGATCTCCGGCCGGGGCAGCAACCTGATGGCCTTGCACAAGGCCGCAGCCGACCAAGGCTACGAGATCACGGGCGTGGTCAGCAACAGGTCCGATGCGCCCGGACTCGACTATGCACGCGCGCAGGCGTTGCCCACGGCACTCGTCGACCATCGGCGCTACGGGAGCCGCGAGGCATTCGACGAGGCCCTGGCCGCGGCCATCGATCGTTACGAGCCGGAGATCGTCGCGCTGGCGGGATTTTTGCGGATCCTGGGGCCGTCCTTCGTCCGCCATTACGCGGGCCGGCTCGTCAATATCCATCCCTCCCTGCTGCCGGCCTTCCCCGGTCTCGACACCCATGCGCGCGCCCTGGCGGCGGGCGCGACCCGGCACGGGGCGAGCGTGCACTTCGTCACCGACGCACTCGATGCCGGACCCGTGATCGCGCAGGCCGAACTCGCGGTCGCGCCGGACGAAACCCCGGAGCACCTCGCGCAGCGCGTCCTCGCGCTCGAACACGTCCTCTACCCCAAGGCGCTGGGTCTTATCGCCCGCGGTCAGATCCCCCTCGAAACGCGCGGCGGGCCGCGCGCGCGCGAGCGCGGCTAGCGCGGAAAGCGCGCAAACGACACGCCCGCTTCGCTTTCCACGGGCCCGCTTCGCGGTATACACTCATAGGCATAACGGAATAAATCAGAACGGGCCACCGTCCACACATCGGAGGAGATCCGCCATGCGTTTAGGCCAGCTCTTTTGTCGCTCGCGCGACTTCAAGCACGCCCTCGAAGCCAGTCGTCCGCGGCTGTATCGAGTGGCCTATGCCTGGACGCACGACCCCTCTCTGGCTGACGACCTCGTGCAGGAAACCTTGGCCAAGGCATGGCAACGGCACGACCAGTTGCGCGACCCGAAGGCCCAGGATGCCTGGCTTTTCAGTATCCTCACGAACTGTTTTCGGGATCATCACAGGCGCCAGCGCGAGACCGAGGATATCGATGAGATGGAGATCCCCTGCGAACACTGCCTGGAGGCCGAGCAGCTGCGCTCGGAGCTTGCTGCCCGTGTCCGCAATGCCATCGCCAAATTGCCGGAGGGGCAACGACAGGTCGTGACCCTGGTGGACTTAGAAGGATTTTCTTATACTGAGGTTTCGTCGATACTGAGTATTCCAAGCGGTACGGTCATGAGCCGACTGTGCCGGGCGCGCGCGGCCTTGAGGGCGACGCTGCTGCCCGAACTCATGGCCTCCCCGCAAGGGCCAAGGATGCGGAGGGTGAAATGACAGAACGGGACGGCGACCGGCTCTCGGAGGAGTTCCTGAACGCCTTTGTCGACAATCAGATCGATGCCGACGAGAAGAGCCGCGCCTATCCGCTCATCAACGAAAACGAGGAGGCGAACCGCCAGGTCTGCGAACTGCGGAAGGTCTCGGACCTCGTGCGGCTTGCGTACAACGACCCGCCCGACCCGCCGCGTTCCCATCACCGGGCCAGGCGCATCGGACGGCGGCTCGCCCCGCTCCTCGCACCGGCCG
>DAHWKH010000112.1 GCA_027343725.1 Acidiferrobacteraceae bacterium | reverse complement strand
GATTCTCGAAGGGGTGCGCGGAATTGGCGTTGAAAAAGCCCCCGCCGTTGGTCCCGAGGTGCTTGATGGTCTCGAGATCGGCCACGGGGCCCATGGGGATGTGCTGGGTGCCGCCTTGCATGAGGTGGGCGACAACCATTCCGGTCAGGGTCTCCGGCGACCCCTGCCACACGAGAAACGGTGTGACGACGACACAGATGGGCAGGAACACGCGCGTCAGGACGCGCACGAAGTCGTGGTAGAAGTTCCCGAGATCCGCCTTCCCGTCGCGCACCGCCAGGGCGCGGAAAAAGGCGATGGCCACCACGAAGCCGGTGGCCGCCGAGGTGAACATCGGGAAGGTGATCGCGGCCATCTGGCTGAAGAGCGAAAGCGTCGACTCGCCCCCGTAATTCTGCCAGTTGGTGTTGGTGATGAAGCTCGCCGCGGTATTGAATGCGAGATAGGGGTCGACGTCCGGGAAGTGCAGGGGATTGAGCGGCAGATCCCCCTGCCACGAGAGAATGAGGTAGATGAGAAGCCCCATCAGGAGATTCGTCAACAGCATGTTGACCGCGTAGCCCTTCCAGTTCATGGGCTCACTCACGGCGCGCCGGCCGATGACGCGGTAGGCCAGGCGGTCGAGGGGGTCGAGCAGCGGGTCGAGAAAAGTGTGCTGGTCCGTGAACACGCGCGCCAGGTAATGGCCGAACGGGATGCTCAGGGCGATCGCGATGAGCACCTCGATCACGATCTGCGCGCTGGCGCTCACGGTCACCATGGACTAGAAGCGCTCCGGATAGATGATGGCGTAGACGAGATAGGCGCCCACGGCCACGACCAGGGCGATGAGAAGGTCAATCATCATGGTGGCCTCCCCCCGGGCGCGTGGCGATGACCCGCTCGGAGAAGCGCACGAGCCCCCCGAGCAAGGCGTAGACCGCGACAAACAGCAAGCCCAAAAGCCAGAACATGTCGCCCCTTTGATCGATATTTCATCGGCCGCGCGCCGAACGCGCGGTCCGCTGCGTCCGACGAGCGGAAAACGGTATCACGAATGGAAGCCTCGTCCTAGACCCGGCGGGGCGGGAGGTCCGGGGTCGGACCATCCGGGCGTCCTCCGGGGGAGGCCCGCGAGGCGGCCGGGACGAACGCCGTCCGCACGGGCCCGGCCGCGCGAGCGATGCGCCAACGGGGGCATGACTCCGAATCCACGCCCCCCCGGGCGGCCCGCGGGTGCCGAGGTCAGGGGTGGGCGCGATGGTGCGCGCGCAAGGCCTCGACTGCGAGGTTCAGCCGCAAGACGTTCACGACCGGCGGGCCCATGAACGCAAACGTCGGGCGGCTCGTATAGCGCGCAACGAGCGCCTTCAGCCGCGCCTTCGGAATCCCGGTGTTGTGCGCCACGCGCGCCAGTTGGTAGTCGGCCGCGGCGATGCTGATGTCGGGATCGAGTCCGCTCGCGGACGACGTCACGAGGTCGACCGGCACCTGGCCGTGCGCGTGCGGGTTGGCCTTACGCAGCGCCTGGACGCGGCGCGCCACGTGCCGCCACAACGCGGGGTTATTCGGGCCCATGTTGGAGGCGCTCGACGCCGCGGCATCGTAGGGCACGGGCGAGGTCGCGGACGGCCGGCTCCAGAAGACGCCGCGCCCGCGGAAGTATTGCCCGATCAACGACGAGCCGACCACGGTCCCGTGGCGGCGCACGAGTGAGCCGTTCGCCTGATGGGGAAAGAGGGCTTGGCCGATGCCCGTCATCGCCAAGGGGTACACAAGACCGGTCAGCACGGCGAAGACCAAGAACACCATCATGGCCGCCTTCAGATCACGAAACGCCGTCATAAAAGTCTCCTTACACGAAGGCCAGTAACATATCGATGAGCTTGATGCCGATGAACGGCGCGATGATCCCGCCCACGCCGTAGATCCACACGTTCCGGCGCAGCAGGTCCTTCGCCGACGAGGCCCGGTAATGCACACCCCTGAGCGCCAGCGGGATCAGCAGCGGAATGATCACGGCGTTGAAAATGACCGCCGCGAGGATCGCGTTCTGCGGCGAACTCAAGTCCATGATGTTGAGGGCCCCGAGCGCCGGGTAGGTCCCGACGAACGCCGCCGGGATGATCGCGAAGTACTTCGCCACGTCGTTTGCGACGCTGAACGTCGTGAGCGATCCGCGGGTCATCAGGAGCTGCTTGCCGATGTTGACGATCTCCAGGAGCTTCGTCGGGTTGGAATCGAGGTCGACCATGTTGGCCGCCTCGCGCGCCGCCTGGGTCCCGCTCGCCATGCACAGCGCGACATCGGCCTGCGCAAGCGCCGGGGCGTCGTTCGTGCCGTCGCCCGTCATCGCCACCATGTGGCCCTCTTTATGGTAATCGCCGATGCGCGCGAGCTTCACCTCGGGCTTGGCCTCGGAGATGAAATCGTCGACACCCGCCTCGGACGCGATGGCGCGCGCGGTGAGCGCATTGTCGCCCGTCACCATGACGGTCTTGATGCCCATCCGGCGCAACTCGGCGAAGCGCTCGCGGATGCCGGTCTTGACGATGTCCTTCAATTCCACGACCCCGAGGACCCGGCTGTCTTCGCAGACCACGAGCGGGGTCGCGCCGCCGCTGGCAATCCTTTGGATCACGCCGTCGAGGGCTTGCGGCCAAGCGTCGCCGCTCTTCTCGACCCAGGCGCGCATCGCGTCCGGGGCCCCCTTGCGGAACCGATGGGCCCCCTGATCCACGCCGCTCATGCGCGTCTCGGCCGTGAAGGGGACCAGCACCGCGTCCATGGACAAGGGCTCCTTGAGCTGCGGGAACCGCGTCTGCGCCAAGGCCACGATGCTCTTGCCCTCCGGGGTGGCATCGGCCATCGACGCCAGGCGCGCGACCTCCGCCAGGCGCTCGTCGCGCACGCCCTCCACGGCATAGAACGCCGCCGCCTGGCGGTTTCCGTAGGTGATCGTGCCGGTCTTGTCGAGCAGCAGGACATCGACGTCGCCTGCCGCCTCGATGGCGCGGCCCGAGGTCGCCACCACGTTCGCGCGCATGAGGCGCATGATGCCGGCGATGCCGATCGCCGGTAAGAGCGCCCCGATCGTCGTCGGGATCAGGCACACGAGCAGCGCGACCAGCACCGTGATGCTCACAACCTGCCCGGCGTGCGCCGCGTAGTGCACGCTGTACCAGGAATACGGATAGAGCGTGATCGTCACGACCAGGAACACGAGCGTCAAAACCACGAGTAGGATGCTGAGCGCGATCTCGTTGGGGGTCTTGCGCCGCGACGCCCCCTCCACCATGCGGATCATGCGATCGATGAAGGTTTCGCCCGGACGGCTCGTGATGCGCACGACCAGCCAGTCCGACAACACCCGCGTGCCGCCGGTCACGGCGCTGCGGTCGCCCCCGCCCTCGCGGATGACGGGCGCGCTCTCGCCTGTGATCGCGCTCTCGTCGACCGACGCGACACCCTCGACGGCCTCACCGTCCGAAGGGATCGCGTCCCCGGCCTCGACCAGCACGAAATCCCCGACCTTGAGACTCACGCCGGGCACGCGCTCGACCGTGCCGTCGCGACGCGGCCCCGGCAGGCGCTTGGCCTCGACCTCCTCGCGCGCCTGCCGCAGGCTGGCCGCCTGCGCCTTCCCCTGACCCTCGGCCAGGGACTCGGAGAAGTTCGCGAACAGCAAGGTGAGCCACAACCAGAGATCGACAGCGCCCGTGAAGGCCGCAAGCCGCGCATGGTGTGCCCAGAGGTCGCGCACGAAGAGCGCCAAGACCAGCCACGAACCGACGTAAACGACGAACATGACGGGGTTGCGGGCCTGATGGCGGAGATTGAGTTTGCGGAAACTGTCGACGAGCGCCTCGCGCGCCAACCGATCCCAGGCAAAACCCTGGCGTTCAGCTTTCGAAATCATGTGATCCCTCTCCTTACTTCGCAAGCGCGATGGATGCGTGCGTCAGTTGTTCAACGATAGGACCGAGCCCCAAGGCGGGGAAGAAGTTGAGCGCCCCCACCAGCAAAATGACGCCGATGACAAGACCCCCGAAGAGCGGTCCATGGGCCGCGAGGGTCCCCGGGCTCGCGGGCACGCGCTGCTTGCCGGCGAGCGAACCCGCCATCGCCAGGAGCGGGAGATAGCTCCAGTACCGGCCGATGAGGAAGCACAGACCAAGTGCCGTGTTGTAAAAGCCGGTATCGGCGCTCAAGCCCCCGAAGGCGCTGCCGTTGTTGTTGGAGGCGCTCGTGAAACCGTAGAGGATCTCGCTGAAACCGTGCGGGCCGGGGTTGAAGGCCCCCACGCGGCCGCTCGCGTAGGCGACGGCCACGGCGGTCCCGATCAGCACCAGAAGCGGCATCACGAGGATCGAGAGCGAGGCCATCTTGATCTCGAAGGACTCGATCTTCTTACCGAGGTATTCCTGCGTGCGCCCGATCATGAGACCCCCGAGGAAGACCGCGAAGATCACGAACGCAAGCGCCGTGGCAAGCCCCGTGCCCGCCCCCCCGAACACGGTCTCGCCCAACTGCATGAAGAACAGATTGACGAGCCCCGAGGCCGGCATGAAGGAGTCGTAAGCGCTGTTGGCGGCCCCCGTCGAGGTGGACGTCGCGAGGCTGCCCCAGAGCGCCGAGTTGCCGGCGCCGAAGCGGTCCTCCACACCCACCATGTTGCCGCCGCCAGCGTTGGCCGCGGTGCGGGCCTGGGTCACGGAGAGATGATGGAAGACCGGATTGCCCATCAGATCGAAATGCTCGCTTGCCAAGGCAAACGGCAGGAACAACACCACCATGACGCCGAGGATCAGCACCGTCTGGCGATGATCCTTCACCATATCGCCGAACATCGTCACCAAGGCCACCGGGATCAGGAGCATGGTCACCATGCCGAGAAAATCCGTGAACGCGGTCGGGTTCTCGAACGGATGCGCGGAGTTCATGTTGAAAAATCCGCCGCCGTTATTGCCGAGCTGTTTGATCGCCTCCTGCGAGGCGACCGGCCCGAGGGCGATCGTCTGATGCACGATCTCCTTCTTGGCGTGGAGAAACGGCGCGATGAGGTGGGCCTGCACATAGGGCCCGAGTGTCTGAGGAACCCCTTGGGCCATCAGGACCAGCGCAAAGACGATCGACAGCGGCAGCAGGATGTACAAGACCGTGCGCGTCATGTCGACCCAGAAGTTGCCGAGCGCCTTCGTGCGCACGCCCACGAGCCCGCGGATCATCACCACGACGATGACGATGCCCTCGGCCGGGGACAGGAACATCTGCACCACGAGCCCCAGCATCTGCGAGAGATAGCTCATGGTCGACTCGCCCGCATAGGCCTGCCAGTTCGTGTTCGTGACAAAGCTCGTCGCGGTGTTGAAGGACAGCGCCGCCGAGAGGCTCGGGAAGTGTTCCGGGTTCAGGGGCAGGCCTTTTTGCACGAGCAGAAGGACGTACAAAAAGACGGTACCGACCACGCTGAACACGATGAACGCGACCGAATAGCGCTTCCAATCCATCTGGTCTTCGACCTGCACCCCACAGAGGCGATAGACGGCGCGCTCGAACGGGCCGAGCCAACGGGTCGCAAAACACTCTTCGCCCGCGTACACGCGCGCCATGTAACGCCCGAGCGGAATGGCCAGGAGGATGGTGACGACCAAAACCGCGAGCGTGCTTTCAAGGGCCGGGATCATAGGAAACGCTCCGGATTCAAGAGAAAAACGAGCAGATAGATGAAGAGGCCGACGCCGAGGACGAGGCCCGCTAAGGCAAACGCGCTCATGACATCCCCCTCAGCCGGTCGAGCACGACGACAAAGGCGAAAGTCGCCAGGAAAAATCCCAGAATCAGCGCCAGGTAGACCCAAGCCATGACACCTCCGTTGGTGATCCCGAAACGGGCCCGATGCCCGCCGCCGCCCGTAAAGCAATATCCGTGCCCGCCAAAAGAACGGCTTTCCGGACAAGCGCTTACGTAGGGGTGCCCGGCGCCGGCCGGGCCCTGGCGAAGGCCCGGCACCGACATTCGGACACCTTGCCCTCCCACCAGGCTCGGCTATTCTTCAGAGGGGAATTGGATGGTTGAAGGGGACTCATGAGCCTCGCGTTCGCGGACTCTCGGGCGGGTGGGGAGCAACCGCCCCACACCGTGCTCGTCGTCGACGACGACGACGGTCTGCGGGCCGGGCTTGCCATCGGACTCAAGCGGGACGGATACGCGGTGGAGCTCGCGCGTGACGCGGGCGAGGCGACGGCCAAGCTCGCCGCCATGAGCTTCGATCTGGTCTTGCTCGATCTGCGCCTACCGGGCGCCGTCGACGGCTTGACCCTCCTGAACACGATCCGGCGCGAACGCTCGCTCCTGAATCTGCCCGTGATCATCATCTCCGGCAGCGCCGACAGCGCCAACATCGTGAACGCCTTGCGCGACGGGGCCAACGACTACGTCGTGAAGCCGTTCGACGCGGGCACGGTGCGTGCCCGGGTCCGCACCCAGATCACCTTGAAGCAGCTCAAGGACGTCAACGACCACTTTCTGCGCGCCGCGAGCCACGACCTCAAAAAGCCGATCATGCTCATGCTCGACGTGGCAAGCGAAGTGCGCGCCTCGGCCGAGAGCGGCCGGCCCCTCACGCAAGACGACCGCTCGGCGCTCGATCTCCTGATCGACACCGGCAAATACATGCAGCAGATCATCACCGAACTGCTCGACGTCGGCGCCATGCGCGCGGGCCGCATCCATTTGCAGACGCTGCCGACGGACTTCGGCGCCATCGTCCGCCAGGCGGTGGCGCACAACTCGGGCTACAGCCACGGCAAGGCGATCGAACTCGTGCTGCAATTCTCGCCCGGCATGCCCCACATCCTGGCCGACGAACTGAGGCTCTTGCAGGTCCTGGACAATCTGATCGGGAACGCCATCAAGTTCAGCCCGAGCGGCACGCGCATCACAGTGTCGACCCGGGCCGACGACGCCTACGTGACCTGCGAGATCCGCGACGAGGGGCCGGGCCTTTCACCGGATGACGCGAAGCGGCTCTTCCAGCCCTACCAGACGCTCAGCAACAAGCCGACGGGGACGGAACACAGCAGCGGCCTCGGACTGGCCATCTGCAAGGAACTCGTCGCCCTGCACCAGGGCGAGATCGGGTTTCGCAACAACGAGGGGCGCGGCGCCACCTTCTGGATCCGCATCCCGATCCCGCGTGCGGCGGGCGCGCGCTACGAGCGCGGCCCTTAGCGGGAGGATTGGGCGACCGGGGCGGCCGAGGCGGTCTCGCGCGAGGCGCTGTAGGCGGCATCGAGGATGCGCGGCAGCATCTGGCCGCCGGGATCCGGGCGGCCCGGACCGATGTCGAAGACCGTGATCTCGGGCGGCGCGAACAACCGAAACGGCGGACCCCAGGCGCCGGTACCGCGGCTGACGTACAAATACGACGTCTGCGCGAGCCGGAACAGGCCGGCATGCGCCGGATAGTACAGGCGCGTGAGAAAACCGAACGGGAAGATCTGGCCCTTGTGGGTGTGACCGGACAGCTGAAGGTCGAAGCGCCCCTGGGACGCCGGCACCAGATCGGGTCGGTGCTTCAGAAGGATGGTGAAGGTCTCGGGCGGGATCGCGCGCAGCACGCGCGGCTCCCGTTGCGCAAGCTGGGCCCCGCCCTCGGCCGCGGGGTCGTCCATGCCGGCGAGGTTGATGCCCGGAAGGCTCACGGCGGCGTTGCGCAGCACCGTAAAGCCGGCCCGCTCCATGAACGCGAGTGCCGGGGAGAGGCCGGCGTAACATTCGTGGTTCCCGATCACCGCGAACTTGCCGAGCGGGGGCTTGAGCGATGCCAGGACGGCGGTCACCGGGACCGCGAGGCCCGCGCGCGAATCGATGAGGTCCCCGGTCGAGACGATGAGATCCGGATGGCAGGACGCGAGCCTCGCGGCCAGCCGCCGGACGCGGCGTTGGCCGTTCATGGACCCGATGTGCACGTCCGAGATCTGCGCCACGCGCACGTGCGACCCCCCCACGTCCTTGGCCGTCGGAACGTTGATGAACTCGATGCGGACCCGTGAGCGTTCGACGAACGCGTAGCCGGCGAGCGCAATCGTCAAGCCCGCCGTCAGGAACAAGGCCCCCGAGGGGCCGGCGAGGGCCGGCGCCTGCGGAGTGAACAGCCCCCACAGCGCAAGCGCGCAATCGGCCGTGAGGCGCGCCAAAACGAACAACAACACAAGCCCGCTCCAGGTATAACCGACCCATGCGCTGACGCGCGCAAGGCGCGCGTACCCGCGGCGCTCCAAGCGGCGCGCGCCAAACGGCAGGACCGCCAGGATCGGCAACACGAGCCCCAATGCGAGGCGCGCGGGCACTGCCAGATGCAGACCCGAGGCCAGCACCTGCCACAGAAAGACATGAGCCCAGGCGTAGAGGGCCACGAATACGGGGAAAAACATGACGCGTCACCTCGCACCCATTGTGCGACAAAATCGCGGGCGCGCGCACCCTTTTTTAGGACCGTTGCGTATCGGCATCCGGCGAATGGTCCCCAAGCGTTGCGTTTTCGCGCCCGGTCTGACTATAATGGAACGGCTGGGCCCGGTTTTCCTGGGGGGACTCGCTCTCATGCAACGTGCCGCAATCGGACTGCTCGCCCTCATCCTGCCGCTATCGGCGCTTGCCCGCCCCGCGCCGGCCGCGACCACGGTCCCCGACCCCTGCACGGGGCGTTCCGGTCTTCTGGCCGAAATCGACCGCCCCACGATCGCCGACAGCCCCTGCTCGGTGAGGCCCGGGCGCCAGATCATCGAGTTCGGCTACGCCCATGTGCGCACCGGCGACGGCACGTCCGAAAACGGCCCGCAACTCGAGTTGCGGTTCGGTCTGCCCGACGGCAACGAGTTGGTGCTCCTGCCGCCCAATATCACCCACGGCACGAACAGCGGCACGGTGTACGGGGGGACCACGGTCGGATTCAAACACGAGTGGGGCTACTCCCGGCATTGGATCGGGGCGAGCGAAGCCCTCGTCACGACCCCGCGCGCCAAGGGTCCGCCCGGGACCCCCGACGGGGGCTGGGGGGAAGCCGTGAATGGGATCGTCGGCTATAGCGTGTCGCGGCATTTCGGGCTGGGTTTCATGCTGGGCGTGAGTTCCCTGACCGGGGCCAACAACCGCCGCTATGAAAGCCTCAATCCCGACCTGACCGCGACCTGGCTCCTCGACCCGCGCTGCCAACTCTATGCCGAACTCTACGGCCAGAGCCAGACGGGCTACGGCCTGGGCGCGGGTTTCGACGCCGATGGCGGCATCCAATACCTCCTCACGCGCCACTTCGAGGTCGACGCGGAACTGGGGCAACAGGTGAGCGGCCTATTAGGCCAACACCGCGATTATTGGGGCGTGGGGGGTGGATGGGAGTTCTAGAGAGCGATCGCGAAGGTGTTACGAAGTTCCGCCTTCGCTACACCCAAACCGACGCCTTTCCCGCGCCGTGGATCCAAACGCTCGACGCGTGGCGGCGCGTCCTCTTCGATCTCGGCCTGATCGGCGAAGAACCCACGGAGGCCGGCCCGATCGGCTTTGGCAACGTGAGCGAAAAGCGCGCGCCGGGACATGACGGCCGGCCGCGGTTTCTGATCACGGCAACCCAAACGGGCGGCAAGCCGCGACTGACGGGCCGCGACTACAGTCTCGTCACGGACTGGGATCTCGCGCGCAACACCGTCTGCGCGCAGGGCCCGGCGCCGCCCTCCTCCGAATCCCTGACCCATGCCGCCTTGTACACGGCACTCGCGCCCGTGCGCTTCGTCTTTCATGCCCACTCGCCGCCCATTTGGGCCGCGGCCGAGCGTTTGGGCCTCACGGTGACGGCGCGCCACATCCCCTACGGCACGCCCGCGATCGCCCGCGAGGT
Organism: Acidiferrobacteraceae bacterium; assembly: GCA_027343725.1. GTDB lineage: Bacteria > Pseudomonadota > Gammaproteobacteria > Acidiferrobacterales > Acidiferrobacteraceae > Acidiferrobacter. The sequence goes on along the minus strand of DAHWKH010000112.1, from coordinate 4,877 downwards.
CCAGACCGTCCTGACCCGCCTGGGGTCTCCCCGGACGGGCCTCTTGGTCATGGGGGGGCATCGCGACGGCGTCCTCGCCTTCGGCGAGCGCCCGGAAGACGCGGCCGACGCCTTGACGCGGGCCTTGGCGCGCGCCCGCGCGCTCTCATCCGACGCCTGAGTTGCGCGCCAAGGACTTTTGCATCACCGCGAACCGCAAATCCGGACGCCGCGGCTCCCCCACCCGCGCGTCGCCATAGGGGAACGGCCGGTGCTCGCCGGTCAACCGGTAGCCGCGGCGATGGTACCAGGCGATCAGGTCGGCGCGCTCGGTGATGACCGTGATGTCGACGCGCACCGTCTGCCAGTGGGCCCGCATCCAGTCCTCGGCATGCGCCATGAGCCGCGCCCCGATCCCGCGCCCTTGGACTTGCGGGTGGACCGCGAAGAGCCCGAGGTCCGCTTCCCCCTGATCCCGGGCCTGCAGGTACAGACAGCCGCGCACGCGCGCGCCGAGACAGGCGAGGAGCAGGCACCCGGCGGGCGCGCGCACGAGGTCGCGCACACCTTGGCTATCGATCCGCCGTCCGCGCACGAGGTGCGCCTCGCTGGTCCAGCCGATCACGCCCTCGGCCCCGCGATAAGCGGCGTTCACGAGGCGCGCGACCTCGTCGGCGTGCGCATCATCGGCCAAAACCCATGTGAGTGCGTCCATAAACCCGAAGTCCAGATGGCCCCCGGTATTCTCGCGGCGCATCGCGCCCCCGTCCAGGGACCCGGGGCCCATGCGTTTCGATTTGCGCGCGCGATGGTATATAGTCGGGGGAGCGCAGCCCGAAGAGGAGAGGTCATGGCAAGACGTTCATCGGGAATCGACGAGACCATGTCGCCCCAGGAGAAACGCACCGCGTACTCGCTCGCGGCCGTTTATACCGTACGCATGCTCGGGCTGTTCATGATCCTCCCGATCTTCACCGCCTACGGCGCGGAGCTCAAGGGGCACACGCCGTTCCTGATCGGGCTCGCGCTCGGGATCTACGGCCTGACGCAGGCCCTCTTCCAGGTTCCGCTCGGCATGCTGTCGGATCGGCTGGGCCGCAAGCCCGTGATCGTCTTCGGTTTCCTGTTCTTCATCACAGGCAGCGTCATCGCGGCACTCGCGCACACCATCACTGGCATCATCATTGGGCGCGCCTTTCAGGGCGCGGGCGCCATCTCCGCGAGCGTCATGGCGCTCGCCGCCGACCTCACCCGCGATGAACACCGCACCAAGATCATGGCGAGCATCGGCGTCAGCATCGGGATCGCTTTCACCGCCGGACTCGCGCTCGGGCCCCTCTTGAACAGCTGGATCGGCGTACCCGGCATCTTCTGGACGACCGCCGCCCTCGGACTGGTCGCGATCGCCATCGTCAGCTTTGTCGTGCCAAGCCCCCTGACCCACCACCGGCACCGTGACACCGAAGTGGTCGCCTCGTCCTTCGGCCGGGTGCTCAGACACCCGGAACTCCTGCGGCTCGACTTCGGGATCTTCGTCATGCAGTTCATCCTGACGGCGACCTTCGTGGTCATGCCCATCCTGCTCGCCCATCTGACGGGCGTGCCCGTGACCCGAAGCTGGGAGCTGTATCTCCCGGTCATGATCGTCGCGTTTTTGATCATGGTGCCCTTTATCATCATCGCCGAAAAGCGCCGGCACATGCGCCGGACCGTGCGCGCCGCGATCGCCATACTGGTGATCACCAACGTGGCCTACCTCTATGCCGAACGTTCGTTGCCCGCCATGGTCGCAGGCCTCATCATTTTCTTCAGCGCCTTCAATACGCTCGAGGCCAGCCTGCCCTCGCTGGTCGCCAAGACCGCCCCGCCTGATCAGAAAGGCACCGCCATGGGCGTCTACTCCACCTCGCAATTCCTCGGGATCTTCCTCGGCGGAACCATCGGCGGGGCCGCTTACGGCGCCTGGGGCATCACCGGGACCCTGCTCATAAACGCGGCCCTCGCCGGCGTCTGGCTCGTCGTGGCATCCGGCATGCGCGAGCCCCGCTACGTGGCAAGCTATGTGCTGCGCCTGAAAGACCCGGGCGCCGGGGAAGAGGCCCTGCGCGCGCGGCTTGCGAACGTCCCGGGCGTCGATGAGGTGGCGATCGCCGCGGATGAAGGGGTCGCCTATCTCAAGATCGATCGCGCAGTCCTCCAGGAATCCGACCTGCGCGCCTTCGCGGCCGACTCCCCCTAGAAGAGGCCCGTCCGCTCCGCAACCGAGCGCGCCGTCCGTGACGCCGCCTTGACAAGGTCATCGTGCCTGCCAGACTCGAAGGAACCTCGAGCGCTCGGCCGATGGCAATCGCATGAGGGGAGGCGGGCGTCGCCGTAAGACAAAAAAGCGAGGTACGATGAGGCCCAAGCTTCTCGCGCAGGACGGGAGGCGCGCAGCGCAAAGACAGGAGCGATCCTGCGGGCGGCGGCGCATTGCTCGCAACACCGGTTCCGCCCGCCTGCCGGACCCCCTCCCGGCGCGCTAAATCCATGAGGGTCGACAAGCGGCGATCCGCGAAGCCCGAGACGGGCGTTCTCCTCGCGACCTACCGTGCGCTCGCGACCATCCGGCACGACCCCAATCCCGACACCGGCATCGACGCGCTTTTGTCCGACATCTGCCAAGTGACGGCCGGTGCGACGCAGGCCCCGTGGGCTTGGGTCGCGGTGCTGCGCGCACCCGAGGAGGCGATCGAGCGCCTGGCCTGCCACGCGGACGCGCGGGGGCCTCTCGGGAGTCCGTGGGAGGACCCGGACGACGGCGCGCGAGACACCATCCGGCGCGCCTGGGTCGGACAACACCCCATCGTCCCCGGCGAGTCCTGCGATCGGGCCCCGCGGGCCGCGGACCCCCGGTTGATCGGCGCCTTCCCCATCCCCCGCGGAGGACGCCCCTTCGCGGTGCTCGCCGCCTACGGGACGCACACGCCCGATGCCCACCTGATCGCGGTATTGCGCGATATCGCCGCCGCTGCCGCATGTGCGCTCGATCGGATCGACCGGGACCGGACACACCGCCAAGCGCACGCCGAAGTTGCACGCAGCGAACGCCACTTTCGCGCCTACTTCGAACACGCGCCCGCCGCCATGGCCGCCCTGACCTGCGATCAACAGTGGCTTACCGTCAACGCCGCGCTCTGCGACCTGCTCGGCTACACGCGCGCGGAACTCCTGTCCAAGACCTGGGCCGACGTCACGATGCCGCAAGACCCGGCGGGCCGCCTCGATCTCTGGCGGGCGCTGACCGCGCGCGCACACAACGCGATGGGCCTCGAACACACCCTGCGCCACAAAACCGGGCGGCCCGTCCCCGTGCGCATCGCATCACGCGCGCTCCGCCATGACGACGACCGCGCGGACCATCTCGTGCTGCTCATCGAGGCGCTCACCCACCCCAAGCGCCACGAGGACATGTTGAGCCGCCTGGCGCACATCCTCGACAAGGCCACGGGTGAGATCTACATGTTCGACACGCAGACCCTGCGGTTTGTGTTCGCGAACGCCGCGGCCTGCGACAATCTCGGTTACTCGCTGGCCGAGCTCCAAGAGCGCACACCCACCGACGTCATGGTCGACATGGCGCACGCGGATTTCACGCAGGTCCTGGCGCCGCTTGCGCAGGGTGACCATGACGTCGTCGCCTGGCGGGGCGCGCACCGGCGCCGCGACGGCAGCACCTACCCGGTGGAAGCACGCTTCCATTGCTCGATACGAGGCGGGGAGTCGGTGTTCGTGGCCATGGTTCACGACACGACCGAGCGCGACGAATTCGAGGCCCGGCTGCGCCACCAGGCCACGCACGACGCCCTCACGGGCTTGCCCAACCGCGCCTTCTTTCACGAGATCCTGAACCGGGCCATGGCCCATGCCGCGCGCCACGAGACCCTGATGGCGCTTTTGTTCCTCGATCTCGACGGCTTCAAAAACGTCAACGATGCGCTGGGTCACGAATACGGCGACGCCCTCATACAGGAGGTCGCCATCCGCCTGACGACGGTGCTGCGGCAAGAGGATTGGATCACGCGCGGCGAGGATTGGATCGCGCGCCAGGGGGGTGACGAGTTCACGGTGCTCGTGCAGAACGTCACCACCGTCCACGCCGTGACGCGCATCGCCGAGCGGATCCTGAACGCCGTGCGCAAACCCTACCGCATACAGGGTCACGAAATCTATCTCTCGGGGAGCGTCGGGATCACTGTCTACCCGTTCGACGACACGAACGCCGAGGGTCTTTTGCGCAATGCCGACGTGGCCATGTATCGCGCCAAGGAGTCGGGCAAGAATACGTTTCAATTCTACGCGGCCGACATGAGCGCGCGCATCCATGAGCACCGCTCGATCGAGAACGGCCTGTGGCGGGCGCTCGAGCGCAATGAGCTGGTGCTCCATTACCAGCCCCAGATCGCGCTGTCCGACAGCGCCCTCGTCGGGGTCGAGGCCCTCGTGCGCTGGCAGCACCCGGAACGCGGTCTCATCCCGCCGGCGGTCTTCATCCCGGTGGCCGAGGAGAGCGCTCTGTGCGTGCCGATCGGCGAGTGGGTCCTGCGGACCGCGTGCCGGCAAAGCCAGATCTGGCGATCCCAAGGCCATCCGCCGCTGCGCATGGCCGTCAATCTCTCGGGACGCCAGTTCAGCGAGCGCGGGCTCCCCGCGCTCGTTGCCGGCATCCTGGCGGAAAGCGATCTGGCCGATCGGCCGCAGCTCCTGGAACTCGAGGTGACGGAAAGCATGCTCATGGCCGATACCGAAAAAACCGCCGCCACCCTCGCGGCCCTGCACGCCATGGGGGTACGTCTCGCCATCGACGACTTCGGGACCGGCTATTCGAGTCTCAGCTACCTCAAGCGCTTTCGCATCAA
>DAHWKH010000017.1 GCA_027343725.1 Acidiferrobacteraceae bacterium | reverse complement strand
ACAAGGCGGCGATCGCGGCCTTGCAGGACGAGGCCCATGTGCGCGCCAACCGCGCCCAGTACCGCGAGAAGTTCGACGACGCGCGCGCGATCCTCGGCGATGTCCTGCCGATCGAACGCCCCGCCGGGGGGTTTTACCTCTGGCTGCGGACGCCGATCGACGACGAGGCCTTCGTCGCCGGCCTGTTCGCCGAACACCACGTCCTGGCCCTGCCCGGGCGCTATCTCTCGCGCGCAAGCGACCACGGTGACCCCGGCGCGGGCTATGTGCGGCTTGCGCTCGTCGGGCCGCGCGCGGAGTGCCGTGAAGGCCTCACGCGGCTGCGCGCCTATGTCGAATCCCTTGCCTTAAGGACGCCTCATGTCACGTCAAAAGCTCATTGAAGCCGCCTTCGAGCAGCGCGCAACGATCACCCCGAGGAGCGTCGAAACGCCCCTGAAGGATGCGGTGCAAAGCGTCATCGAGGACCTCGATCGCGGGGCCTTGCGCGTCGCCGAACCCGGTGAATCGGGCTGGCGGGTGAACGAGTGGGTCAAAATGGCGGTCCTCCTGTCCTTCCGCATGGAGGACAACGCGCTCATCAAGGGCGCGGACGCGCAATATTACGACAAGGTCCCCTCGAAGTTCGCCGACTACGACTCGCATCGCTTCCGCGAGGCAGGCCTGCGCGTGGTCCCGCCGGCGGCCGTGCGGCGCGGGGCCTACATCGCGCCCCAGACCGTGCTCATGCCCTCCTACGTCAACATCGGGGCCTATGTCGACAGCGGGACGATGGTGGACACGTGGGCGACGGTCGGGTCGTGCGCGCAGATCGGCAAGAACGTCCATTTGAGCGGCGGCGTCGGCATCGGCGGCGTCCTCGAACCCCTGCAGGCGGCCCCCACCATCATCGAGGACGATTGCTTCATCGGGGCGCGATCGGAGATCGTGGAAGGCGTGATCGTGGAACGCGGCAGCGTCATTTCCATGGGGGTCTTTATCGGTCAGAGCACCCGGATCCTGCACCGCGAGAGCGGCGAGATCCTCTACGGGCGGGTGCCGGCGGGCTCGGTGGTGGTCTCCGGTTCCTTGCCCGCGAAGGACGGCAGCCACAGCCTCTATTGCGCGGTGATCGTCAAGCAGGTGGACGCCAAGACGCGCAGCAAGGTCGGGATCAACGAACTGCTGCGGGATATCTGAATGGACGAGACGCTCGCGCTCGCCATGGACCTCATCAGGCGGCCGTCGGTCACGCCCGAGGACGGCGGCTGCCAGGATCACATCGCCGAGCGTCTCGAAAGGGTGGGTTTCGCGATCGAGCGCCTGCGCTTCGGGGCGGTCGACAATCTCTGGGCGCATCACGGCCGCGGGGAGCCGCTGTTCGTGTGCCTGGGGCACACCGACGTCGTGCCGCCGGGACCGCTCGGCGAATGGACGAGCCCGCCGTTTGCGCCCACCATCCGCGACGGCCTGCTCTACGGGCGGGGCGCGGCCGATATGAAGGGCTCAGTCGCGTCCTTCGTCGTGGCCCTGTCGCGGTTCGTCGCCCGCCACCCCGACCACCCCGGGACCGTCGCCTTGTTGCTGACCTCCGACGAAGAGGGGGTCGCGCGCGACGGCACCGTGAAGGTCCTCGCGCGACTCGCCGAGCGGGGCGAGCGGATCCGCTATTGTCTCGTGGGGGAGCCCTCGTGTGGCACGCTCTTCGGCGATACCGTGAAACACGGTCGCCGCGGCTCCTTGAGCGGGGATCTGACCATCCACGGGGTCCAGGGGCATATCGCCTACCCGGAGCTGTGCGAGAACCCGATCTCGCGCTTCGCGCCCGCGCTCGCAGCGCTCGTCGACGAGGTGTGGGACGCGGGCGACGCGGATTTCCCCGCCACACGCCTCCAGTTCTCGAACATCCACGCGGGGACCGGCGCCGACAACGTGATCCCGGGCACGCTGCGCGCCCTCTTCAACCTCCGCTATGGCCCGAAAACGCCGGCGCCGCTTTTGCGCGAGCGCATCGAGGCCCTGCTGGCCCGGCACGGGCTGCGCTATACCCTCGATTGGCGGCTCTCCGGCGAGCCCTTCCTGACCCCGGACGGGACGTTGCGCGCGGCGCTGCAAGCGAGCGTCCAGGCGGTGACCGGCGTGACGCCGGCCTTTTCAACCGGGGGCGGCACGTCCGATGGTCGGTTCGTTGCGACCTTTGGTGCCCAGGTGCTTGAATTCGGGCCCCTAAACGGCTCTATTCATAAAGTGAACGAGGCCGTCGTGGCCGCCGACCTGGAACGCCTGACCGAGATCTATCTCAGGACCCTGGAGCGGACCCTGGCCATGTGACGTCTCGGACTTCGTCTATAATGGAAGGAGGGGATCCGTGGACCGAATGCCGAGCCTTATCGTCAAACTCAACGAAGCCGTCGTCAAACAGCTGTCGGTGCCGCAAGGGGACTTTTCCATCGGACGCCGGCGCACGCACGGCTTGGTGCTCGAAGACGCGGCCGTGAGCGCCGACCACGCCAACATCTTCACCGTCGGCCAGGATTCGTTCCTGAAGGACCTCGACAGCACCAACGGGACCTACATCAACAATCGCCGCACGCGCAAACATCACCTGAAACACGGTGACCAGATCGTGATCGGCAAATACACCCTGATCTTCGGGGAGGATGAGGGCCATCCGGCGGACGAATCCCCGGACACCCCCCCGTCCGGGGCCGCCCTCTTCATCCTGAGCGGCCCGAATAGCGGAAAGCGCATCGATCTGACGGCCACGATCACCCACCTCGGCAAAAGTGGCCGCTCGACGGCCTTGATCACGCGCAAAGGCGAGCGCTACACCCTCATGGCCGACCTCGAACCTGGCCCCGTCTTGTGCAACGGCAAAGCGGTGCTCGCGGGCGGGCGCATACTGGAATCCGGCGACCTTTTGGAACTCGGCGAGACCCGCTTGCAGTTTTACTGCCGCTGAGCGCTTGACGACACCGTGGCCTGACAGTAGCTTAGCGGGGACACCGGCTGGGCACAGGAGTTCGAGCGCAGGACATGAATATCGAGGGCTTAACGGGGCAGTCGTTGCGCGTGGGATTCGCGGAAACGGCTGATGATATCGCCGAGGCGCAACGACTCCGCTACCAAGTGTTCGCGCATGAACTCGGGGCCGCTATCGGCAACCGAAACACGCAGTCCGACTCGGATCACTTCGATCCCCACTGCACGCACATGATCGTGCGCGAGGACCGCGGCCCGATCGTGGCCTACTCCCGGATCCTCACGGACGACGCCGCTCGACGCTGCGGGGGATTCTACTCGGAGAACGAATTCGACCTCGCGCCGATCCGCGCGCTGAACGGGCGCGTCATGGAGGTCGGGCGCACCTGCGTGCACGTCGATTATCGCCGTGGGCCGGCCATCACCCTGCTGCTCCTCGGGCTCGCCCGGTTCATGGAGCATTACGCGTTCGATTATCTGATCGGCTGCGGCAGCGTGCCGCTCAAACCCGCGCGCGCGCAGGCCTTACGTTCGGTCGCCACCCTGATCCGGCAACACGGCTGCCCGGAGCCGGTGCGCGTGGCGCCACGCAACCCCTTTCCGGACGCCCACGACCCGCAGGGCGGGGACGCCGACGACGACGGGGCGACGCCGGCCCTCCTGCGCACCTATATCCGCCTGGGGGCCTACGTCGGCGGGGCGCCGTGCTTCGACCCGGAATTCGACGTCGCGGACGTCCTCATCGTTCTGTTCCGCAAACGCTTCGACCACAGTTATCTCGAGCGCCTGCTCGCGCGCGCTTGCAGACCCCATAAACAACACGTCGCGTGAAGATCCCCGGCGGCGCCCTCGTCCGCCTGTTGGCGTTGGTCGCGCACGCCTTGCTCGGCGCCCTGATCGCCATCACCGCACCAGCGCAATCCCTGACCGACACCCGCGCCGGCCGCGGCATCGTGCGTTGGTGGCACCGGACGGTCTTGCGCCTCCTCGGCGTGCGCTTGCGCGTGGTCGGGCCCGTCCCGCAACACTGTGCGCTCATCGTCGCCAACCACATCTCGTGGCTCGACATCCCGGCGATCGGGGCGCTCGCCCCAGGGCACTTCGTCGCCAAGGCGGAAATCGCCTCCTGGCCGCTCATCGGCTGGCTCGCCGCCCAGGCGGGGACCTATTACATCAAGCGCGGGGACCGTAAGGCCTCGGCCGAGGTCGAAACCCGCATGGCCGAGACCCTGAAAGCCGGCCACACTGTCTTCCTGTTCCCCGAGGGCACATCGACCGACGGGACCGCGATCGCGCATTTCCATGCGCGCCTCTTCGGCGCCGCCGCCCTCGCCCACTGCCCGATCCAGCCGGTGGATGTGTGCTACCCGGGGGCCGGCCGCCTCGTGCACCCCGCCGCCCCGTTCGTGGGCGAGGACACGCTCGTTGGGCACTTGTGGCGCGTGCTGCGTGCGCGCGGCACCTTCGCCGTCGAGTTGCGCTTTCTCGCGGCCCAAGCGCCCGACGCCGCCAGCGTGCGCGATCTCGCCGAGCGCGCCCACGCCGCCATCAGCGCAAGCCACAGCCCTGACCCGGACGCACGCTGAACATAAAAAAGCGGCTTATTCAGCCGCTTACATTAATCACTTGAGAGTTTACTCGAATGCGCAACCGGGGCGCGCCCCGAAGACCTTCAGGATCTTCGCGAGCGGGCAGAGCCCGGTGAAAGACGACTGCAGCAGATTGGCCCCGACAAAGGCCGTCAGCCACAACCACTCCCCGGATACGTAATGGGCGAGCACAAGGCTCGTCAGTATCACGGTCCCGGCAAACGCCATGACAATGCGATCGACCGACACGGTTCACCTCCTGTCCGGTAATAAGGCCTAGTATATCATACTTCCCTTATATAGATCCTTCGCCCGGCTCCCGCGCGGCCGCGGCCTCCTCGCCCTCTTCCAGGAGATCCGGCCAGGGATACCGGGCGTCCGCGACGGCCAGAAACGAGGGGTTGCGCTGGCGGGGATGGTGGTAGACAAGGGGCTTGCGCCCGGCGACCCACACCGCGCCCCCGACTTCCTCGAGGAGACACTGGCCGGCGGCCGTGTCCCAGGTGTGGGTGGGCCCGAACCGCGGATAGAGGTCCGCCCGACCCTCCGCGAGCCATCCGAATTTCCACGCCGAGCCCAGCGCCATGCGCTCGATGTCCCCCTCGCCGCAGGCGAGTCGTTTGCAGACCCGGGTGAGGGCCGTCAACCCGTGGCGGGCGCTGCCGACGAGCCGGATGCGCCCGCCGGCGTAGACCGGGGGCGCGAGCGGCCGGCTGCTCCCCTCGGCCTCACTCTTCCAGGCCCCCGCGCCTTTGATCGCGCAGTAGGTCTCGCCGGCAACCGGGACGTGCACGATCCCCACCACCGCGCGGCCCGCGTCGATGAGGGCGATATTGACCGCGAACGCGCCGGTGCGCGCCACGTATTCCTTGGTCCCATCGAGCGGGTCGACCGACCAATAGCGCGCCCCCTCGATCGCCCCACCCTCCTCCGAGGCGACCGGAATCTCAGGGGTCGTCTCGCCGAGCACGGCCATGATCGCCTCATGGGCCCCGCGATCGGCCGGCGTCACCGGACTCCCGTCACCCTTCCAATCGACGGGCCCCGCGCGCTCGTAGTGCTGCAGGATCACGCGGCCCGCCTGCTCCGCCGCTTTGCGTCCCGCATCCAGGTAATCCCCATAGTCTCTCACCACGATCGCCCCATCCGGAAAACGCCTATCATCGCACTGTCCGCCGCGCAATGCGACGGCCGCTTTCCCATATCCGCACTTTCCTTGTGCGTTTACCCGGAAATCCATTCACATTTCCAGGTCCATAGCGCAGTTTTCGGATCCCCGTCGGTTTTTCTTCCCCAAAATGACGCCGGAGGCTGCCCATTCTCTCGAAAATGCGATATCATTCCGTCATTCGTCCGGCGGGACGGTTGTCCCCACGGACCCCAATGCCAAGGCACGATGGAACTATGAGTGAAAAGCGCTGCCTTATGAACCGACTCACACTTTTAAGGTAAACCCAATCCATGACCATGAAGATTACGGCGGCAACGCGCGCATTGACGGCGTTGGCACAGGAAACCCGACTCGCGATCGTCAGACTGCTCGTCAAAATCGGCCCCGATGGGCTGGTGGCGGGCCAGATCGCCACGCGGCTGAAGCTTGCGCCGGCCACGTCCTCGTTCCACCTGTCGCAGCTCACCCAGGCGGGGCTCATCAAGCCCACTCGCGAAGGGCGCTCGATCCGTTATGCCCCCGTTCTCGGAACCATTGCGGAGCTCTTGACGTTCCTGGAAGAGAATTTGAGCGGAGGACCCACGGACAAGACCGGCTCGCGCGCCCCGGCGCGGGGCGCCTCACGCGCGACCCCGAAGGCGGCCCCCAAAAAGAAGGCGGTCCGCCGGCGCCGCTAATCTCCCACGGAGATCGACCGCAAAGCGCCCGCCTTCGCGCCAAGCGCGGCACTCGTGCGCGCGTGATGGTGTGAGGGCCGGCGCCTTGGGGCCGCGGTCCGACTCCGCGCGGTGAACCGTTCCGAAATCCGCGCAGATGGTCGGCCGTCTCCTCGGCGGCATCGAGGGGCTTGTCGGCGAGCAGACATCGGCGCACGCTCAGGTCCGGGTGGGCTCACCGGGACACTCGGAGACGACCATGGCCCATGAGACTCTTGTAACCCGGCAATTCGAATCGGCGGCCGAAGGCTACCGCGAAAGCCCGGTGCACGCACAGGGCGCCGATCTCGCGGTTTTTCGGGCGCGCGCCGAGGAACGGACGCCGCGCGCGGCCCTGGACGTCGGCGCCGGAACCGGACATGTCGCCTTCACGATCGCCCCCTTCTGTCAGGTCGTGCACGCAGTCGATGCAAGCCCGGCGATGCTCGCGATCCTGACGGCCGAGGCCACCGCTCGCGGCTTGACCCAGGTGCAAGTCCACGAGGCCCAGGCCGCGGCCCTCCCCGTCCCCGACGCCAGCATGGATCTCGTCACCTGCCGCTACAACGCGCATCACTGGCATCGCCTGGACGCGGGGCTTGCGGAGATCGCGCGCGTCCTGCGTCCGGACGGCCTCTTTGTCCTCACCGACGCCCTCGGTTCGGCGACAGCGCTCGTGGATACGCATCTGCAGGCCCTGGAACTTCTGCGCGACCCAAGCCACGTGCGCGACCACGATCAGGCCCAGTGGATCGCGGCCCTTGCGCGCGCCGGGCTTTCCGTCACCCGCTCCGAGACCACGCGCGTGCGCCTCGACCTCGACTCCTGGCTTGCGCGCGCGCACACGCCGCCCGAGCGCGCCCTCGTCATTCGCGCGCTGCTTGCCGACGCCCCCGAGGAGGTGCGCGCGGCCCTCACGATCGAAGTGGATGCCTTCTGGCTCGACGTCTTGACCTGTGAGGCGCGCAAGGCCTGACGGCCCACAAGGGCCGCGGCACCTTCGTGTCCCTCCGGTGTGTTCAGAGGACGCGGTTTTCGATCGCGCCAAGCCCCGTGATCTCCATGCGCACGAGATCGCCCGAGCGCAGATAACGCGGCGGCTTCGCGCTCATGCCGACACCCGCGGGTGTGCCGCTTGCGATCAGATCGCCGGGCTCGAGCGTCAGGAGTTCCGAGAGGCCGCTCACGAGCGCGGCCACGCCGTGCACCATGTCGCGGGTATGCCCCGCCTGGCGCAACTCGCCGTTGACCCAGGTCTTCAATTCCAACACGAGCGGGTCTCCGAGGTCCTGGCGCTCGGTCACCGCCGGCCCGAGCGGCGCGAAGCCGTCACCGATTTTGCCGGCAAGCCACTGGCTCGTCCGAAACTGGCGGTCGCGGGCACTGACATCGTTGATGACGGTATAACCAAAGACATACGCAAGGGCCTCCTCCGGCGCCACGCGGCATGCGCGCCGGCCGATCACGATGCCGAGTTCCACCTCATAGTCGAGCGCCGTGACGTCCGGCGGCAAGGGTATGGGATCGAAGGGCCCGGTGAGACTATTGGTCCACTTCGCGAAAAGCGGCGGGAAGTCCGCCACCTCTTGGCCGACCTCACGCGCGTGATCGCGGTAATTGAGACCGATGCCGATCACGCGCCCCGGGTCGTGGAGCGGCGCCTGCAAGGTCACCGCCTCCTCCGGCACGCGCTCCGACTCCTGCATTGCCTGCGCGCGCAGAAACTCGTGAAAGGCCCGCGCGTCGGCTGCGATCAGCGCGCGCAGGCTCGCCTGGCGCAGGGCCTTCGCGAGCGCCGCGTCAGGTGCTCCCCCTAAAGTCCGATAGCGCTCGTAGGCCGCGCGCAAATCACGCACGCCGCCTGCGTCGCGAACGCCGAGACGGACGCTGCGCGCGCCTCGCCGATAACGAATGAATTGCATGCATACCTCACGGAATCGGGGGTGAGTGCTCGGCCCTTGTATAAATCCCCGGAATATCCGCCATAATCACGCGGAATAACATTCCGGCGCTTATTCCTCTATTAAAACAATTCAGTAGCACATCCGGTCGCGGGGCATTACCTTCTTACCCATCGTTCATTCAGACGGCCGGAGTCTCCATGCCCAGCGCACCGCCATTCGAGGACCACAGCCACCAGGAGATCAAGTACTCCACGTGCTACATGTGCGCCTGCCGCTGCGGCATCAAGGTCACGATCGAGGACAACAAGGTCCGCTTCATCCAGGGTAACCGCAATCACCCCATCAATAAAGGCGTGCTGTGCGCGAAGGGTTCGGCGGGCATCATGAAGCAATGCTCACCCGCGCGCCTGCGCAATCCGCTCCTGCGCAAGCCCGGCACCGAGCGCGGGGCGGGCGAATTCCTGGAGATCTCGTGGGACGAAGCGCTCAACCTTTTGAGCGAGCGACTGGCCCACATCCGCGCCACCGATCCCAACAAATTCGCGTTTTTCACTGGCCGCGATCAGATGCAGGCCCTCTCGCGCCTGTTCGCGGAGCAGTTCGGGACCCTCAATTGGTCGGCGCACGGCGGCTTTTGTTCCGTCAACATGGCGGCCGCCGGGCTCTACTCCCTGGGCTACGCCTTCTGGGAGTTCGGCGACCCCGACTGGGACCGCACCAAATACTTCATGCTCTGGGGGGTGGCGGAAGACCACTCCTCGAACCCCTTCAAGATCGGCATCGAGAAGCTGAAGAGCCGTGGCGGCAAGTTCGTCGGCATCAACCCCGCGCGCACCGGCTATCAGGCGGTGGCCGATGAATGGGTGCCGATCCGCCCAGGCACCGACGCGATGCTCGCGTTGGCCATGGTGCATGTGCTGCTTTCGCGCGAGCTGTTCGATTGGGAGTTCCTCATCCGCTACACCAACGCGCCGTTTCTGGTGGTGCAGACCCCGGGCGTGGCCGGCGATGGCCTCATCTATCGCGACGCCGCCGGACAGCCCCTGGTCTGGGACCTCCAAAAAGAGGCGTTCGTGAATGGCATGGAGTCCTCCTGCCATCCGGCGCTCTTCGGTGAGTACACGACCCCCGACGGGCGGGTGGTGAAAACCGTGATGACCCTGCTCGCCGAGCGCTATCTGGACCCGCGGTTTTCCCCCGCGCAGGCGGCTCGTATCTGCGGGATCCCGGCGGACACGATCGAGCGCCTCGCGCTCGAAATGGCGCATGTCGCGTTCAAGGAAACCATCACCGTGGACGTCGAGTGGACCGATTGGGCCGGCCGCAAACACGACCGCTTCATCGGCCGGCCGGTGTCGATGCACGCGATGCGCGGCGTCTCGGCGCACTCGAACGGATTTCAGGCGGCGCGCGCGATCCACTTGCTCCAGATCCTGCTCGGGACCATCGATTGCCCCGGCGGCTTTCGCGCCAAGGCCCCCTATCCGCGCCCGGTGCCGGCCCCCGGCAAGCCCGCGAAGCACAGCGCCCCCAACACCCCCCTGGACAGCCACCCCCTGGGCTTTCCGACGGCGCCCGAGGACCTCGTCATCGACGACAACGGGCGGCCGCTGCGCATCGACAAGGCCTACTCCTGGGAGGCCCCGATCGCGAATCACGGCCTGATGCACATGGTGATCACAAACGCGGTCAACGGCGACCCCTACCCGATCGACACGCTGTTGTTCTTCATGGCCAATATGGCGTGGAACTCGTCGATGAACACCGTGAACATCCAAGAGATGTTGCGCGCCAAGGACGACACGGGCGAGTACAAGATCCCCTTCCTGGTGGTGGTCGACGCGTTTCATTCCGAGACCGTGCACTTCGCCGATCTCGTGCTCCCGGATACGACCTATCTGGAGCGCTACGACGCGATCTCGCTCCTCGATCGCCCGATCTCGGAGCCGGACGCGGTGTGCGATTCCATTCGCCACCCCATTCTGGAGCTCGACCGCAACGTGCGCCCCTGGCAGGAGGTCCTGATCGATCTCGCCGGGCGCCTCAAACTGCCGGCCTTCACGAACCCCGACGGCACGCCCAAGTACACGGGTTACAAGGATTTCATCATCCGTTACGAGCGCTCCCCGGGCATCGGCTTCCTCGCCGGCTGGCGCGGCGCCGATGGCAGCCAGTCGCTGCGCGGCGAACCGAACCCCCAGCAATGGGAACGCTACATCGAGAACCAGGGCTTCTTTCAGTACCATCTGCCGAAGTCCCACCGCTACATGCGGTTTGCGAACCGCGATTACCTCGAGTTCGCGCGCGACGCGGGATTCATCGCGCAGGCCGAGCCGATCGTCATCGAGCTCTATTCGGAGGCCATCCAGCGCTTCCGCTTGGCGGGCCTCGGGCTCTATGACGGGCCGCAGCCGCAGGATCCCGTCGACCGTGAACGGCTCGCGACCTACTTCGACCCCTTGCCGGATTACTACGAGCCGCTCGAGCAACAACGGATCGACAAAACGGCCTACCCGTTCTTCGCCGTGAACCAGCGGCCGATGATGATGTACCACTCCTGGGATTCGCAGAACGCGTGGCTGCGCCAGATCATCGCCCAGAACCACATCTACATGAATCGCGCCAAGGGCGAGAGCCTCGGCATCCATGACGACGATTGGGTGTGGGTGGAATCCCACAACGGCAAGATCCGAGTGCAGGTGAAGCTCATCGAGGGCTGTCAGGAGGACACCGTCTGGACCTGGAACGGGATCGGCAAACAGTCAGGGACCTGGGGCTTGAAGCCCGGCGCCGCGGAGGCGACCCAGGGCTTTTTGATGAACCATTTGATCTCGGAGCTTCTGCCGCCCAAGGCCGGGGAGCGGCGGCTGACGAACTCCGATCCCATCACCGGACAAGCCGCGTGGTATGACCTCATGGTCCGGATCACGCCGGCCGCTCCCGGCGAGGAAGGCGTGTGGCCCACGTTCGAGAACGTGACACCGCTCCCCGGGGCGCCGGCCAAGCCCGATGTGCTGCGCTACAACACGCGCACCCGGTCATAGGAAGGAGGAAAGGATGCGTTTGGGACTTGTGATTGACCTCGATACCTGTGTCGGGTGCCATGCCTGCGCGACCGCGTGCAAGGAGTGGAACACGAGCGCCATCACGGCGCCCCTGAGCGACTACGACCCCTACGGTCGGGAGCCCTCGGGGGTCTGGTTCAATCGCGTGCGCCATTACGAAATCGGCGAATACCCGAACAACAAGACCATCAACTTCCCGATGTCGTGCATGCATTGCGAGAACGCTGAGTGCGTGACCGTGTGTCCCACCGGCGCGTCCTACAAGCGCCCCGAGGACGGCATCGTGCTCGTCGATCAGGACAAGTGCATGGGCTGCAATTACTGCTCCTGGGCCTGCCCCTACGGGGCGCGCGAGCTCGACCGCGAGTCCGGGACCATGAAGAAGTGCACGCTGTGCGTGGACCGCATCTACGATGAGTCCCTCCCCGAGGAGGAGCGCCAGCCCGCCTGCGTGCTGGCCTGCCCGGCGCACGCACGCCTTTTCGGGGACCTCGAGGACGCGCAGAGCGCGGTCAGTCGCGTCGTGCGCGAGCGCGGCGGTTACGCCCTCATGCCGGAACTCAATTACCAGCCGACGAACCAGTATCTGCCCCCGCGCACCCGCCCGGCGATCCCCACGCACGATCTCGGCCGCGGGTCGCTCGCGCGCAAGGTCAAGGAATGGGTCAATCGCGTGGTCGAACGCTAACTTCAGGAGACGATCATGAATCCCTCACTGGCGGTCATATTTCTGACGCTGTTCTCGGGCAGCGGATTTGGTCTCATGGCGATGATTGCGGTCATCAACGATCTGCCTATCGATGGCGGCCTCAGCCCCACGCGCACCGCGGTGCTGGTGGGTGTCGCGCTCCTTCTGGTGACGATCGGCATGATTTCGTCCACGGCGCATTTGGCGAACCCGAAGAACGCCTGGCGCGCCTTCACCCGCTGGCGCACGTCTTGGCTGGCCCGCGAGGGCGTCTTTGCGGTGCTGTTCTACCCGCTGGCGGCGGCCGACCTCGGCTGGACGTTTTTCCAGAACACCGCTCATGGGGCGGTCGCCCTGCTCCTGACCAACGCCGCGGCCGCCATCGGCCTGATCACGATTTTCTGCCAAGGCATGATCTACGCCTGCCTGCGCACCATCCGCCAGTGGCACACGCCGCTCGTTCCCGCGAATTTCTTTGTGCTGGGACTCGCGGTCGGGGCCACGATCGCGGCCTCGGCGCGCCTCCTGAGCGGCGGGCCGGCGACCGCGCTCATCGCGATCGCGGTCACCTTGTTCCTGGCTGCCGCGATCCTGAAGGCGATCTATTATTTCTGGATCGGACGGCCCACGGGCACCACCTTACAGACGGCCACCGGGTTTAACCGCGGCAAGGTGCGCCTCCTCGACCAGGGTCATACGTTCGGCACCTTCCTGACCCACGAGTTCAGCAATCAGATCAGCGCGCGTGCCGCGCAGCGCTTCAAGATCGCGGTGTATCTCGTGGGCTTCGCCACACCGGCCGCGATTTTGATCCTGGGTCTGCACGCGCCCCTCGGGGCCTGGGCGCTGGTGGCGCCGCTTGCCGCCCTCACCGGTATCGGCATCGAACGCTATCTGTTTTTCGTCGAGGCGCAGCACGTCGTCAATCTCTATCACGGGCGGACGCCGGCCGCGATGCCGATGATGCCGGCGTCCTTGAAGACCCGCGCGGACGTGACGCAACGCCCGCTCGTCCCAAGCTACGAGAAGCGCTAGACCCTGGCGGGTCGCCGGGCGGGGGCTTATCATGGGGCCGGAGGCACGGTCATGGCCATGAAATCGACGTCCCCCAAGGGACTGACGCATTTCGACGCGAAAGGACAGGCCCGCATGGTGGATGTAAGCGGGAAGCCCATGAGCGCGCGCTTGGCGATCGCGGAAGGCGTGATCGTCATGGCCGCAAAGACTGCCGCCATGATCCGCGAGGGCGGCGCGCGCAAAGGCGATGTACTGGGCGTTGCGCGGATTGCGGCCATCCAGGCGGCCAAGCGCACCGATGCCCTGATCCCCCTCTGTCACCCGGTGCCGATCAGCGGCATCGACGTCTCCTGGGACTTTCCGGAGGACACACGCCTGCGCTGCCAGGTCACGGTCAAGACCACGCATCAGACCGGCGTCGAGATGGAGGCCCTAACGGCCGTGGGTGTCGGCCTGCTCACCGTTTACGATATGTGTAAGGCGGCGGACCGCGGCATGGTCCTTGAGGACATTCGCCTGATGCACAAGGAAGGAGGACGCTCTGGACGCTGGGATCGCGCGTGACACGCCCGCCTGCGAGGCGGGGGATCGGAACGAGGGATTGGGCGACCGCTTCGGGCGGCGCATCAGTTATCTGCGCGTCTCGCTCACCGAGCATTGCAATTTCCGGTGCCGGTATTGCTCGCCTCTGGGCGGCACACCCCGCTTCACCCGCCCGGAACACGCGCAGCCCGCCGAATGGGACCGGCTGCTCACGGTCTTTCATGCCCTCGGGATCCGCCACATGCGCTTCACGGGCGGCGAACCGCTCCTCTACCCGGGCCTCGGCGAGCGCATCGCCCACGCCCGGGCCCTGGGGGTCGAGCGGATCAGTGTCAGTACCAACGGCTACCTCCTGGAGCGGCGCGCGCCGGCGCTCGCCGAGGCCGGCCTTGCGCGCCTCAACGTGAGCCTCGACAGTCTTGATGCCGCGCGCTTTGCCGCCATCACGCGCGGTGGGGATCTTGAACGCGTTCTCCGAGGCCTTGCCCTCGCGCGCACCGTCATCCCGCGGATCAAATTGAACGTCGTGCTGTTGCGAGGCGACAACCTGTCCGAGGTCCCGGCCCTGGTCGCGTTCGCGTGCGCGCACGGCTACGACATCCAGTTCATCGAGACCATGCCCTTGGGCAGCGCCGGCGCCGCGACCCGCGCGCGCGATTACGTGAGCGTCGCCGAAGCCCAGGCCCTCGTGAGCGCGCGCCACGCCTTGCAGCCCGTCGCGCGCGGGCCGCACGACGGGCCGGCGCGGCGCTTTCGCGTGGCGGGCAGCGAGTGCACCGTCGGGTTCGTGAGCCCCATCAGCGAAAACTTCTGCTCCGGGTGCAACCGCGTGCGCCTCACGGCCACCGGCCGCCTGGTCTACTGTCTCGGCCAGGACGACGGGGTCGATCTCCTGGGTCCGTTGCGCGCGGGCGCCTCCCACGAGGCGCTCTGTGACTTGGTGCGCGAGCGGGTCTTTCACGAAAAGCCCGAGCGCCACACCTTCAACGACGACCCGGCGCGGGCCGCACCCGTCTATATGATGCGGCTCGGCGGCTGATGGTCACGGTCCGCTGCTTTGCGCGCGTGCGCGAGGTCCTCGGGCAGGACACCCTGCCCTTTCCGCTTGCGCCCGATCAGCGCGTCACGGCGCGCGAGGTCTTGGCGGCGGTCGCTCAGGACCGGCTCCTCGACCTCCCGCAACCCCTGCTCGTGGCCGTGAACCGGACCCACGCCTCCTGGGACAGCCTCGTGCAGGACGGCGATGAAGTCGCCTTCTTTCCCCCGGTGAGCGGGGGCTAGCGTGATCATCCGGCTGCAACGCGACGACTTCGATCCGGAACGCGCGGCCGCGGAGTGCGCGGTGCCGGGCGCGGGCGCGCGTGTCGCCTTCCTCGGGACGGTGCGCGACATGACAGACGATGTCGCGGTCAGAGAGATCACGGTCGAGCACTACCCGGGGATGACCGAGCGCGAATTGGCGCGCATCGCGCAAAAGGCGCGTGCCGCTCACGAGCTTCTCGAGGTGCTCGTGATCCATCGCTTCGGGGTCCTGGCGGCGGGCGAACGCATCGTGCTCGTGTGCGTGTGGGCCACCCACCGCAAGGCGGCCTTCGCGGGTTGCCAGGAGATCGTCGAGGCCTTGAAGACCCATGCGCCCTTCTGGAAAAAAGAACACGGCGCGCGCGGGGAGCGCTGGGTCGAAGGCGGCGTGCCGGCGGCCGACTAGGCGTTGCCCTCCGCGGCCTCCACATGCCCCTCGAGCGCAAGCCAGCGCTCCTCGACCTCGCGGCAAGCAGCCGCGAGGTCGATGCGTTCGGCCTGCAGGGCCTTGACTGCCGCCGCATCCCGGCGATAGATCTCGGTCTCTGCAAGACGCGCATCGATCTCCTGTAAACGCATCTCCTGCGCCTCGAGGCGCGCCTCGAGGGCCTTTTGCTCCTTGCGCCAACCCTGGCACGCGCGCGACGAGGGCCGGGTCTTGGGTTTTGGGCGCGTTGCCGGGGTGCGCGGCGCGCACGCCTTTTGGTAGTCGTCGAGGTCGCCCGGATATTCCCGGGCCTGCCGCCCGTCCAGGAGCCAGAGCGTATCGGCACACGCGCGGATCAGGTGCCGGTCGTGCGACACGAGGACCAGCGCCCCCTCGTAGGCCTGCAGGGCGTCGCTGAGCGCCTCGTGCATCTCGAGATCCAGGTGATTGGTAGGCTCGTCCAGGATGAGCCCGTGCGGCCGCAACCAGGAGAGGCCGGCCAGGACGAGGCGGCTCTTCTCGCCGCCTGAAAATCCCCCGACCGGACGGTCCATCGTCTGGCGCGCGAACCCGAAGCGCCCGAGGTGATCGCGGAGCGCTTGGCTTGGCGCCTCGGGCGCAAGCCGCGTCAGGTAGTCGAGCGGATGCCACTGGGGGTCGAGCTGGTCCAGCTGATGCTGGGCGAAATAGCCCCACACGACCCCCGGGGAGACCCGGCAGTGCCCCGCGGTGGGCGAGAGATGCCCCGCGAGGATTTTGAGGAAGGAGGACTTGCCGGCGCCGTTTGGCCCGATCAGCGCGACGCGGTCGCCGGGCGCGACCCGGAACGGCACTTGACGAAACAGGGGCTCGTGCCCCGGATACCCGAAGGCCACATCCTCCCAGATCGCCAACGGGTCCGGGGCCCGCCCCGGGGCCGCCAACGGCAGGCGGTACGTGGGTGCCGGCCGTTGGCGCGCAACCCGCTCCATCTTCTCGAGGACCTTCAAACGGCTCTGGGCCTGGCGGGCCTTGCTCGCCTTGGCACGAAACCGCGAAACGAAGCCCTCGAGTTCGGCGATCCGTCGCGCCTGGGCCTCCTGGGCCGCCTCCCGTTGCCGAGTCTCCTGCGCAGCCCGTGCCACGAAATCGTCATAGGACCCGCTATAGACCGTGATGACCTGTTCCTCGATCGCGGCGATGCGTTGCGCCACGGCGTTCAGAAAGTCCCGATCGTGGGAGACCACCAGCAGGGCGCCGGCATACCGTCCGAGATAGCGCTCGAGCCATGCGATCGCCTCGAGATCAAGGTGGTTGGTCGGCTCGTCGAGCAACAGGAGATCGGCGCGTGCCATGAGCGCACGCGCAAGACTCAAGCGCATGCGCCAACCGCCGCTCAAAACCCGGACCGGCTTCGCGGTGTCCGCCTCGCCAAACCCGAGTCCCGCCAAAAGCTGGCTTGCGCGGGCCCGCGCCCCGAAACCCTCGATGGCCTCGTAACGGCTCTGGGCCGCGAAATAGGCCTCATCGTGGCGTTCGGAAGACAGGCGCGCCTCCAGCTCGCGCAGCTCGCCATCGCCGTCGAGAACGAAGTCCAGACAGCTCGTCTCGCAATCCGGAACCTCCTGCGCGACCGCAATCACGCGCTTGCCGCCCGCGAGCGTCACGCTCCCGGCATCGGGATCGAGGATGCCGGTGATGAGCGCAAACAGCGTCGATTTCCCGGACCCGTTACGGCCGACGAGCCCGACGTGCTGCCCGGGGAAGATCTCGAGAGAGACCCCGCGAAACAACACCTCGCCATTGCGTGTCAGCCACAGATCCCGGAGAGCCAGCATGCGCGTATTCTAAGGCCTCGTGTGTTCGGGGCAAGCGCTTGCGCCCATCCCGAGGATGGACCGGCTCACCCCCCCGATCCCTGGGACGCGTCGCTTTGATGGACTGGCAACTTACGGTATCATGCCGGACGGACGGGGCGTAGCGCAGCCTGGTAGCGCACCTGAATGGGGTTCAGGTGGTCGGAGGTTCAAATCCTCTCGCCCCGACCAAACTTTTCTAGGCTTTTCTGGTAGTTGCGCAGACACACCTTCCGCCACTTTGTCCCATCGTTGATGTTTTGGTCCACGTGGCTCATCCGTGGCCGCGATGACTGAGGTGTCCTGTCAATGGTGGACACCTCCGCCTCAAGCGGCCGCCGCCAGTCTGCTGACATGCTGAGCAAACACGACGGGGGCCAAGTTGCCAAGGCGCGAATGGCGTCGCTGGCGATTGTAAAACGTCCCCTCGCGACAGTGTACCAAGCGGGAGCGCCCGTTTTCGTCAGACTACCTCAATCTCTCCTGGCTGAGAGGTCCAATTTTTCCAGAATGCGTAACGCTGCTTGCGGATCCCCCTGAGCAGCCATCAAGCGGAACCTACGCTCGACATCCATTTCAGTGAGCATTTGCGCCGCCCACTCCTCAAAGAGCTTGTTTACGCTGATCCCCTTCATGCGAGCCATATCCCGGATTTTGTCTGCCTTGTCGTCTGGGAGTCGAATCGTCAATGTACTCATTTGAACACCTCCAGGCATTCCAATGGTTTAAAGATGCGTAACCCCGGCCAGGCCAGTTCCCCGCCCTTCAAATCGGAGATGTTGTGCGTGATGATGGCATCGGCGTTTCCCGCCACGGCCAGTTCGATCAAGTGATTGTCCCCTTCATCGGGGAGATTCGGACGCCACCCGTAGTAGATGGAGATCCACTTCCCCTGCTTCGCCAGTGCGGCCATGACGGTTTTGCGCTCGTCGTCTGTGGTCTCCCCGGTCCATATTGGCCTATCCAGCAAAGCCTCGTATTCCAACCACAGTGCATTCCCGAACAAAGGGACGTAACGCCCAGTCAATGCGCGCTTCAAGACGGCACGTGAGGCGCCCCCTTCCGACCGCATGGCGGCAACAAACACATTCGTATCAATGACGAGTCGAGTCACCGATGAAAGCATATATGCTATCATTGGCTCAAATCAAGTTGCCAGCGCCGTCAAGACCATCCCATTTCGCATGGAACAGCAGGGGCTGACCATCGATGACCTCGTCCCCGCCCAAGGCTATCCCCGGCTCGCTGGAAGGAGGGTTTTCATGATAAAGAATTCGCTCATTACGATACCGCGGACTACTTTAAAGGCCGACGAGGATATCCTCACCTACCTGGAGGCCAGCGCGGAAGAAAATGATCCCGCCCTCATGGCCCATGCCCTGGGCACCATTGCCCGCGCCCGCAACATGAGCCAACTGGCGCGATACCGGATTCACATACGAGGGTCTTTACAAGGCCTTATCGGGCGACAGTAATCCTAGTCTCGCCACGGTGATGAAAGCCGCCCACGTCTTAGGGTTCCAGGGACTCGGACCGCCATGGCTCGGACCTCCGCCATCTCGTCTCCAGGAATCCTGGCGCCGCTCGAATCGCCCTCCCCATCCGGACGAGATAACGCTTGTCCTCATACAGACCCCTTCCGTCCTCTCTTCCATCGGTGCAAGTCATCCTCCTTATGATGAACATCCTTCTCAAAAATAGTGGCGGCAGATCCCGGAATCGGTTCCGCGAAGCCTTCTCGCGCTCATTGGGGTTTCCGGGAACGGGACAGGTCGTTCCCGAATCTGCGGCGACCGCCGATGC
>DAHWKH010000089.1 GCA_027343725.1 Acidiferrobacteraceae bacterium | reverse complement strand
GCGCACGTCGATGCAAAAGATCGCGTGCACGGGCGGGCGCCCCGCGGGTCTTGTCGCCTTGGGCGGCCTCGTGAGCGCGCCGATCAGCTCCCGCTGGTAGGCCCTCTCGAAGGCCGTCTGCAGCAAGGCGTCGACCTCTTTCGGACCGGCGGGCGGGTGGGCCCCGGCTTGGGCCGCGATGCCGGCATCCGTGATCATCGCCTGATACCAGCGCGCCTTCAAACGCTCGCTGAAGCGAAGCTTGTAGAGCAGCGCGTCCCAGCAGACCCGGATGGCGAGGAGGTCCTCGATCGTGTCGTCGGTCCCGCCGGCGAGCTCGGCCTGCCAGCGCCGATAACGCGCCCACCCCGCCCATCCGCCGACGCTCAAAAGCGCCGCGTGCAGATAATCGTCGATCGCCGCCTCGGGCACCGCGAGCGCACGCAAGGCCCAGTCGATCGCCTCGCGCGCGCCCTCGGGCAGGGCGCTCACCGCCGCGGCCACGCCCCGCAGGCCCACCGTCCGCGGGTTCTTGTCGAGTCGGGTGAACGCGCGCCAACCGGCATAGAGCCCCTGATTCCGCCAGGGCATCGCCCACAGGGCCTGGCCTTCATCGAAATACGCCGCGCAATACTGGCTGATGCGCTCGACCACGAAACCCGGCCACTCCTGACGATCGAGCTCCGCGAGGATGTCGCTCACCAAGGCCAAGGGGACCGCTCGCGGGGCCGGCTTGCGCGCGATCGCCTCCTCGAGGGTCGCCAGGTCCCAGGAACTGCCGGACTCCCTTAAAGCCGCCGCGAGATCGGCGCGCGTGATGCGTCCGTTTTCGATCTGCTCGCGGTAAAACGCCCGCGGCATGGTCAGCCCTTGGCCGACGACCCGCTTCAGGGTCGCGTCGGCCTGCCAGAACGACTGGTCCGCGAGCCCGAAGTAGGGATTGACCGCGACGAAGCTCTTCAAAGGCCACAGGGGCGCGATCCGCCCGCAGGCCCTGTCGATCCGGGCATTCCGCTTGCTATCGATATCCGTGATTGCGCTCATGATTGCACCTCGTGTGAAGGATCGCCGTGGAGGATTCGGCGGCGCGCGGCGACACTCCGCGGGGTCGGCCCGAATCCGCGAACAAACTCGGTGAGCATGCTGTCGGCATAGAGGCCGCTTGCGAAATGGACGTAGGCGGCGCGACCGACAGCCGTCTGCGACAGGCGCGGGAGCAGCTGTTGCAGGAATAGCAGGGCCAAGAACGCAAGCGCGATCACACCCAGCAAGACCCTCTGGGCAAGCCCCACGTGCGTGGGATCAGGGGGCACACTGGCCCCGAGGAGATGGACGATGCCCACGTGGAGCGCGAAATACGCGGTGCAGACGAGGGCACTGAGGCCCCCCATCCGGACGAACAGGCCACCGAGCGCGCCCCCGCGGGTGTTCAAGGCCTGCAACAGGAGCGGCGTCATCCCCACGGCCAGGATCCCCGCCATCACGATCAAGGCCGGCTCACGCACCAACCCGACGCCGAACGCATGGCCCACGGCGAGTGTCATGAGCGCTGCGATCCCCAAGCCGAGGACGGCGCGCCCCAAAGTGGCGGCGGTCGCCACGACGGGCTTGGGCACCCGGAAGTGCTCGACGACGCTCCCGGACGACAGGAAGGCGTGGGCCTTGTACACCGAGTGCGCGACGATGTGCAAAACCGCGACGCTGTAGAGCCCGAGGCCGCACTCCATCACCATAAACCCCATCTGCGCGCACGTGGAGTAAGCCAGCGACCCCTTGATGTTGGTCATGGTCATCATCGTGATCGAGGCCACGACGATGGACACGAGGCCGACCCCGGCGAGGATATCCCCGGCCCACGGCATGCGCGCCATGAGCGGGCTTGCGCGCAGAATGAGAAAGGCGCCGGTATAGATGATGCCCGCATGCAGGAGGGCTGATACCGGGGTGGGCGCCTCCATGACCTGGATCAGCCAGCCATGCGACGGGAACTGCGCGCTTTTGAGGATCGCGCTCACGACGATGAGGGCGGCTGCGAGCGTGAGCGCTTGCGGCAAGGGGCCCGAGGCATGGGCGAGCGCGCGCGCGATCCCGGCCCATTGCGTGGTGTGCAGGGCACGCACGATCAGGGCGAAGGCCGAGAAGAGGCAGGCGTCCGCGATGCGGTGCAGGAGGTACTTTTTGCGGGCCGCGAGGACCGCGCCCGGACGATCGCGGTAAAAGGCCAGGAGCTCGTGGAGACACAGGCTGGTGGCGACCCACGAGACCCAAAAACCCCACAGATTGCCGGCAACGATGAGCGTCAAAAACGACCCGAGGGTAAGGGCAAGCCAGCGATGGAAGCGGCCCTCATGCTCATCGCCATCCATATAGGTCTTCGAGTAGCGCGCGACGATCATGCCGACGAAGGCGACCAGGGTCAGCATGATGATCGTCAAGACATTGGCGTCGACGCGGATCGCGAACGTGCCCAGACGCAGAGGCAAAGGCAGACTCCAGTAGGTCGCGGATCCGGTCGCGCCCAGGGAGTACGAGAAGGCCGCCAAGACCGCGCACACCAGGGCGAACCAGGCGGCCCCCACCGTGGCCGCCCTCATGAGACGGGGATGGCCGTCGGCGCGCCACCCCAGAACGAGGCCCACCGCGAAAAGCGGCCACGGCGCTGTCAATAGGAGCTGCGATGTCATTTCACTCGTCACCATGAACCACCTCCGATGGATGTCCTCGATCTTGCCCGTGGGCTTCGTCCCTGACCCAGGCGATTGCCGCCTCCGGACCTCTTCGTGGCGGGCGCGCGGCATCCGCCTTCCGGCAGGGCCCATCCCGCACACACGGTCGCTTTTGCGAGGCCCACTCTATATCCGGCTGGTCATAACGAAAACTTAATGTTTCCGATTCTTGCTATTTACTCTCGTGAATGGCGGGGCCCCGGGACCGGAACAGCGGGCCCATCGGCGAGGCGGGCTTTGCGGATCGGGGGACGAGGACCTGCTGCGGACGCTTGCCGGCGCGCCGTTTCCAAAACGGCCGGGGATAAGGGTGTGCAGTGCACGCGGGGCGCGTCATAACTGCCGAAGCGGCCGTCCTTGCCGATAACGGGGTCCGCGTTCCCGGGAGCTCCCGCTTGCATCAAAGGAGCGCCACCCGGGAGCCTCCCACAAACGCCGAGGCGGACATCGTCCGAGACCGGACTGGCCCTCATTCGGTTTCAGGGCGATCCGGGGCGTCATCACGGGTAATCATCCTTCGCCTTGAAAAGATTGCCGACGCTGTGCAGGCGACATGAACTGCTATAATTTCCGGGCGTGCGAGCTCCTTGAGAGCGAATAAAAAAGACACGGGAGGCCGGATGTTGATACCACACCTTGGCGGATTGCCTCACATAATACCCACGGTGGCCGCCATAGCCGCTCTTGCGATATCGGTATGGAGCGTACGCGTGTCATACCGACTCCACTCCGACAGCTCAAAGACCACCGTCGTCGAAAAACAGTACAACGCGTTCAATGAGCTGGCGCTGCTTCGCGTCGAACACCCCGAAATGAATCATCTGTTCGAGGTGCCGGAAAACTATTGGCCGGTATTCTTTTTGGTGAAAGAGACGTTCTGCGGACAAAGTGACACATCGGAACTCGCCAGGGCGACCCTGAAAGAGCGCTCAATAGCCATGTATATATTTCAGGTTTTCGAGCACACCTATTACCAATATCTTCACGCGCAATCGACAGAATCGGTCTACAGGGCCCGGTTTCTGGAAGACGTCCTCGAGTATTTTACCGGGCGCCTTTTGCGCAATCCGCGCCTCGCCTATTATTGGAGCGCTACGGGTGGGAATTTGTGTGTCTTTTTTGAGGCTGTAACGCGCGACTACTATGACGCCAACTTGCAACTGGCGAGCACAGATTCCACTGCCATGCTGACGGATTCACACGGTCCCTTCCTGGTCTCCCCCGCCCTTCGCGCCGGAGAACCAATGACGAGTCCGAGAGCACAGTCAACGGGATAAACGCGCACGGACAGTTTCTGCATTGAGAACACCTGGGACTTTGCCTGCCATTCCACTGGACTCGATCAAGGCCGGCCCGCGAAACGCCGGAGGGGCCGCCCAGCGGGTCTCATGGAAACACCGTTTTAGGAGACGGGTATGAAATGGAACATTCCCAAGCCACCGTCCACTTTGGATGCGGTTGCCAGAAAGCAGTATTGGGAGAAGACCCATGCCGATGAGTACGGCAGCACGGTATGGAGCATGACAGAGGACCCCGATGTCCAGGACAAGATCTGTACCGAGGTGGCCCAAATCCGGGCCAAAGACCTCTGGATCCCGGGTTGCGGGTCGCGGGTTTGCCTCCAGAACGCGATCGCGGGCGCCTTAGGCGACGCGCGGATCCTGTGTACGGATTACCCGGGGGTGGTGGACATCGCCATGAGAGCCAAAAACGCACCCCAAATCCGTTACGAGGCGCTCGATACGGCGAACAGTGCATTCGACAATCAGTTCGATGCCGTCATTGTCGTGAATTCGATCCTTTCGGAGGACGATGAAGAGAATCGTCGCATGCTGGCGGCCTGTAGGCAGGCCCTGCGCCCCGGCGGGAAGATGTTGGGATTTTTCCCCACGGTCTTTGCAACTTTGGATATCGCCTCCATAGAGCGCGACTCGGATCGTGCGGGGCTCGTGGATCTTGCCACAAGTTCCCTCTATGAGGAGAAACAGGGCGTCCGTCAAATCTTCTATACGCCACTCCGACTGAGACTGGTCCTCAGGGAAGCGGGGTTCGGGATCGATCGCATGGAAGTCTTTTTCTGTGACTCGGCATGGTTTCTCGAGCAGTCGCGTATTCACTACGGGTTACAGGATCCGGACTGTGTGATTTATGAACATTTCGTGAGCGCGACGAGCTCGGTATCGGATTGAATGGTGCGCGGATTGCGGGGCACAACGGCAGCGGGATCCGGATTGGCCGTAATGAAGGGGTTTCTGGAAGGCGTGGCGATGATGCCATGCTGGGTAGTGTGGAACTGTTCCGTCAGTCGGCGCGCACAGTTAGGCTGCATGGGCTCCCGGCCGAATCTCATCCAGGAGCTCTGGGTACTGCTCGAGCAACCGCAGAAGTTTCACCGGCGCGACCGGCGGCTTGGTCTTCCCGTTCTCATAGCGCGAGAACGCATTGACGCCGCCGCCGAAGATCTCGAACGCGGACGATGAACGCCGGATCGACGGTCCTGGTCGAGTCCGAGTTGTATGCGGCGGCGTCGCGGTGGCATTGACCTGCTTGTTGAACTCGCGCATTGCCGCGCTCAGGCGTGTCGCCTCGGCTCTACCACTGCACTCTCAGGTAGACACACGCGGAGATCACCGCACTTACGCTGAGCCATGCTATTGCCTTACACTGGGATCCTCATCAGCCCACATATTGCAAGGCATTCGCAAAGCGATCGAAGATGGCTAAAACGGAAAAGGCATTACGGGCGCGAGACATTGGCGCGGAGTTGCTGGCCTCCGTTCGTCAGATGAAAGCGGGCGATAAAGGCGCCGTGCGCAAAGTCGCGCTCTCCCGTGTCACGGAGGCACGCATGCGGGCCGGACTTTCGCAGGCCCAGTTCGCCGAAGTGCTCGGCGTGTCCGTGCGGACCCTCCAAGATTGGGAGCAGGGGCGACGCAACCCCTCGGGCGCAGCCAATATCCTCCTGAGAATCGCTAGCCGCCATCCTGATGTCATCCGGGAAGCGGCGAGTTGCGACGCCGAATGTGATGAGGCCAGTCTCCTACATAAAGTAACCATTGGTGTTACATAAGACGCAAATGTGCGTTTAATGTAACAGTGGGTAGGACATCATTATCGCGCGGCGGGCGTTCGCTCAACCGTCAGTTCAACGCGAGCGGCCGCCACGTCGGCGCCTAAGCGCCAACGGCCGGCTTTCTCGTCGGACCTGGTGTGGTGCCGGAAACAGAAAAGCCCGACCCCTGAGGGGGTCGGGCTAACTGTTTACCGTAATGGTGGGCCCGCTAGGACTCGAACCTAGGACCAAGGGATTATGAGTCCCCTGCTCTAACCAACTGAGCTACAGGCCCAGGCGCGACTACATGTCGAGGAAGCTGCGCAGGTGCTCGGACCGGCTCGGGTGACGGAGCTTGCGCAAGGCCTTCGCCTCGATCTGGCGAATGCGCTCACGCGTCACGTCAAACTGCTTGCCGACCTCTTCCAGTGTATGGTCGGTGTTCATGCCGATCCCGAACCGCATGCGCAGCACCTTGGCCTCGCGCTGGGTCAGGGTGTCGAGAATGCCCAGGGTCGCCGCCTTGAGCCCGGCGACGGTCGCGGCATCGGTCGGCGCCATGATGCTCGTATCCTCGACAAAATCGCCGAGATGCGAATCCTCGTCGTCGCCGATCGGCGTCTCCATGGAAATCGGCTCTTTGGCGATCTTGAGTACCTTGCGAATCTTGTCCTCGGGCATATCCATACGCGCCGCCAACTCTTCCGGGGTCGCCTCGCGTCCCATTTCCTGGAGCATCTGCCGCGAGATCCGGTTCAGTTTGTTGATGGTCTCGATCATGTGCACCGGAATGCGGATGGTGCGCGCCTGGTCGGCGATCGAGCGCGTGATCGCCTGACGGATCCACCAGGTGGCATAGGTCGAGAACTTGTAACCACGGCGGTATTCGAATTTGTCCACCGCCTTCATCAGGCCGATGTTCCCTTCCTGGATGAGATCCAAAAACTGCAGGCCGCGATTCGTGTATTTTTTCGCGATCGAGATCACAAGCCGCAGGTTCGCCTCGACCATCTCCTTCTTCGCGCGGCGCGCCTTGGCCTCGCCGATCGACATCCGGCGGTTGACCTCCTTCAGATCCGCGATCGGCAACCCGGCCTTGGCCTCGATCTGCTGGAGCCTGTTTTGGGCGCTGCTGATGACGCTGACGTTCGCTTCAATGATCTCGGCGTCGCCCTCGCCCGACTTCAGGACCTTCTTGACCCAGCGCGGATTCGTCTCGTTGCCCGGGAACGACTTCAGGAACGTCTTGCGCGGCACGCGCGCCTTCACGACGCACAGGTCCATGATGATCTTTTCCTGCTCGCGCGCCTCGTCGACGAGCGCGCGCACGTGCTCGACCAAGCGGTTGATCTGCTTGGAGACGAACTTGACCTCCATGAACTCTTCGGCGAGCTTCGCTTGACCCTTGGCGACCTCCGGGCTCTTGAAACCCTTCTTCTCGATCGCCCGCGTGATGCTCCCGTGGAGTTTGCGGATGCGCGCAAAACGCGCGAGCGCCTCCTCGCGATCCGGGCCGCCGTCCTCCTCGGAGTCGACATTGTCGCCGTCGTCCGCCTCGTCTTCCTCGTCTTCCTCGTCCACGGATGCGCGCTCGACCTCCGCCGGAGGCTCGTCGTCGACCGCCTTCGGATCGACGAAATCGGCCACCAGATCCGTCAGGCGCATCTGGTCCTGTTCAACGAGGTCCATCAGGCGCACGACTTCCGCGATCGTGGCCGGGCATGCGGCGATCGCCTCGGTGCTCTGGCGAATGCCGTCCTCGATGCGCTTGGCGAGGTCGATCTCGCCTTCACGGGTCAGGAGCTCGACCGTGCCCATCTCGCGCATATACATGCGCACCGGGTCGGTGGTGCGGCCGAACTCCCCCTCGACGGCCGAGGCGAGGACCTGCTCGGCCTCCTCCACCACCTCCTCGTCGTCGGGCGTCGTCGCCGGGTCGGTCTTCATGAGCAAGGTATCGGGGTCGGGCGCCTGGTCATAGACATCGATCCCCATATCGTTGATCATACTGATGACGGTCTCGATCTGATCCGCATCATGCACGTCTTCGGGGAGATGGTCGTTAATATCCCGGTAGGTCAGGAAGCCCTGCTCCTTGCCCTGAAGGATAAGTTTCTTAAGCTGTAAGCGCTGCGTCTCTTGATCCATGTCGACCTTCTTCGACGGGGCGCACGGCCCCAAATTAACGGGTAAGTATATACGATATCGGCGCGGCCGCACGGCACGGCCCTCTGTCGGTCACCCGTCCTCGCGCGCGCGCCGATAGGCAACAATCTCCGCCTGCTCCTCCGGGGTCAATGTTCCCTTGTTGATCAGGTACTTATACCGCTCCCGGGCACCCCGGTCCCGGGCCTTTCGCGCAAGAGCCGCGAGCGTGTCCTGAAACGCGCCCGCCGGGTCCGGCAGGAGGGCCGGGTACTCCCACATCGCAAGCCGCGCGAGCGTCGGCTGATAGGGGCTATCGGCAAAGCGCTCGAGGATCGCGCCCGTCGTCAGCCCCGGGCTTGCGCGCAACACCTCCACCAGGGCCGCGAACACCTCCATGCCCGGACGGTCCGCGGGCGGCGGCTCGTCGATTGTGTCAATGAGGGCGGGGTGCTGTAAAAGCAAGGCCACGGCTTGGCGGACGAGGGTACTGCCGCGCACCGGGCCCCGGG
Organism: Acidiferrobacteraceae bacterium; assembly: GCA_027343725.1. GTDB lineage: Bacteria > Pseudomonadota > Gammaproteobacteria > Acidiferrobacterales > Acidiferrobacteraceae > Acidiferrobacter. Next base: position 14,014 of record DAHWKH010000089.1, on the reverse strand, counting down.
GCAATCCCGCGGGGCGCGCCGCCTCGTCCCGTGCGGGAACGAGATGCTTCGTCTGGGGTGTCTGCAAGGCGGAAAGCTCGGCGAGTCGCGCAATCATGAGTTCGTATAAGGCCCCTCTCGTAAGCTTTGACAACAAGGGTTTGGCAAGTTCAACAAGCCTTGCGCGACCGTCCAAACGTCCGAGGTCGGCGCGCGCGCACAGCGTCTCGAAAAAAAACGCGGCAAGCTCGGTCGCGCGCGCAAGACGCGCACCGAACGCGGCGGCACCCTCCGCGCGCACCAGGGTATCCGGGTCCTCGCCCTCGGGCAGGAACAGAAAACTCACCTGGCGCCCGTCCCGCAAGACCGGCAGGGCCTGCTCGAGCGCGCGCCACGCGGCCTCGCGCCCGGCGCGGTCCCCATCGAAGCAAAACACGATCTCGGGCGCATAGCGAAAAAGCCGCTCGAGGTGCTCGCGCGTGGTCGCGGTCCCGAGTGTCGCGACCACGTTCTCGACCCCGAACTGGGCGAGGGCGATCACATCCATATAGCCTTCCACGACCAGCACGCGCCGCTCGCTCGTGATCGCCGTCAAGGCCTGGGGTAGGCCGTAGATCTCGTGGCCCTTATGAAAAAACGGCGTCTCCGGCGAATTCATGTACTTGGGCTCGCCGTCCCCGAGCACGCGCCCGCCGAAACCGATGACGCGGCCCTGCGCATCAGTGATCGGGAACATCACCCGGTCGCGGAACCGGTCGTAATGCCCACCGCCCGACTCGCGGGCGATGACGAGCCCGGCGCGCGCGAGAAGGCCCGGTTCATAATCCTGGCCAAGGGCCTTGATGAGGCCGTCCCAGCCGGGCGGGGCGTACCCGAGCCGAAACCGTTTGGCGACCTGCCCCGTCACCCCGCGGCCTTTGAGGTAAGCGTGCGCCCGCTCCGCTTGCGGGTGGTGGCGCAGTGCCTCTTCGTAATAGGCCGCGGCCGCCGCCAGGATCGGCCGCACGTCGGGCCCCGCGCGCACGTCTCCGCGCTCGCCCGTCGGCATCTCGAGCCCGGCACGGCGCGCAAGCTCGGTGACGGCCTCGACAAAGCCCAGGCGTTCGTAGTTCATGAGAAAGCCGATCGCCGAGCCGTGCACGCCGCAACCGAAGCAGTGGTAGAACTGCTTGTCGCCGCTCACGGTAAAAGAGGGGGTGCGTTCTTCATGGAACGGGCAGCAGGCCTTGTAGTCCTTCCCGGCCTTGCGCAAGGGCACGCGCGCGCCGATCAGCTCGACGATGTCGGTGCGCGCCAATACCGCGTCGATGAAAGGCGAAGGTATCTTGCCTGCCACGCTGCCCCCTAGCCGCCGCCCCGGAAGCCCTGGTTCTTCTTACGCGAGCCGCTCCTTGATGCGCGCGCTCACGGTTGCCATATCGGCCCGCCCTTGGAGTTTGGGCTTCAGGTCCGCCATCACCTTTCCCATGTCACGCACCGACTGCGCGCCCGTTCGTTGCAGGGCCTCTTCGATCAGGGCGGACAGCGCCTCGGGGGCGAGCGGCTCGGGGCGGTAGGCGGCAAACACCGCAAGCGCTGCCTCTTCCTTGGCCACCAACTCCGCGCGCCCGGCCGCCTGAAACTGGGCGATCGACTCCTGGCCTTGGCGCACGAGTTTCTCGATCACAGACAGCACGCCCGCGTCGTCGAGCGCCACGCGCTCATCGACCTCACGGCGCTGAATCGCGGCGCGCAGCATACGGATGGCCTCGAGCCGCGACACGTCTTTCGCGCGCATCGCCGCCTTCATATCCTCGGCGATCTGCTCCTTCAAGGCCATAGGAGGGGGTGACTAAAAGGGCCGGCTGATCCGGGCGGTGACGCGGGCGATTTTTTTGAGTTCGCGTTTGCGGGCGGCAGCCGCCTTGCGTTTGCGCACGGCCGTGGGCTTCTCGTAAAACTCCCGACGCCGCACCTCGGCAAAGACCCCCGCCTTTTCACAGGACCTGCGAAACCGGCGGAGCGCGACCTCGAAGGGTTCGTGTTCCTTGACCCGCACAGATGGCATAGACGCTACTCACCTCGCTCTTTGAAAGGGCCGCTGCCCGATGGAAACGGCGGATTCTAGCGCGCATCGGCGCCTTTGTACACTGCAGCCTCTTCCAACGTGACATGAGCCTGAAGGCGGTCTTGGGTCTGGCATCATCCGGAGATGATCGTGACCCTGAAGACCCAACAACTACGGACCCTCGCTGAGGTTCGCGCATTCCTTGACGGCAGCCAACTTGTCTCCTTTGAGATACCGACCCGCGAAGCGGCGTATGACTTCGTGACCCGGCAGCTGCGCCATTTTGGCTATGCTAAGCTGGGCCGAGCCGATAAGGGCGTGCTCAGGCGCTACCTCATCAAGATCACCGGCCTGTCCCGCGCGCAGATCACCCGCCTCATGGCCCAGCATCGCGTATCCCGGCGGATCCGCGACCGCCGGGGGACACCTCCGAAGCCCTTCACGCGCCGCTATACACGCGAGGACGTGCTGCTCCTGGCCGAGGTCGACGCCCTGCATGGGACCGTCTCAGGGCCCGCCACGCGCAAGCTGTGCGAGCGGGCCTACACGGTCTATGGTGATGCCCGCTTCGAGCGCTTGGCGACCCTCTCCCATGGCCACCTCTACAACCTGCGCCAGTCGAGGGCCTACATGCAGCGCCGGGGCCAGTTCACCAAGACCCGGCCGGTGACAGTCGCCATCGGCGTGCGGCGCAAGCCGGCCCCCAACGACCAGCCGGGCTATCTGCGCGTCGATACGGTCCACCAGGGCGATCTCGACGGCATCAAGGGGCTCTATCACCTGAATCTCGTCGATGAGGTCACCCAGTTCGAGTTCGTAGGCTCCCTCGAGCGCCTCTCCGAGCGCTTCCTCCTGCCGATCCTCGAGGCCCTCATCGCCGCCTTCCCCTTCACCATCCAGGGCTTCCACGCCGACAACGGCTCCGAGTTCATCAACCATCAGGTCGCGGCCATGCTCACCAAGCTCCCCATCCAGGAATTCACCAAGTCCCGCTCCCGCCACACCAACGACAATGCCTTAGTCGAGTCCAAGAACGGCTCGGTGGTGCGCAAGCACTTAGGCTACAGCCACATCCCCGGCCGCTTCGCCAGCCAGGTCAACGCGTTCACCCAGAACGTGCTGTCGCCCTACCTCAACTTCCACCGCCCCTGCTTCTTCCCCGTCGAGGAGGTCGACGCCAAGGGGCGCATCCGAAAGCGGTACCGTTACGCCCACATGATGACCCCCTACGAGAAGCTCAAGTCCTTGCCCCATGCCGCCCAGCACCTCAAGGCCGGCGTCACCTTTGATTCCCTCGATGCCATCGCCCACGCCCTGAGCGATAATGAGGCCGCCCGCCTCCTCAACGAGGCCCGGGCACACCTATTCCGTTCCATTAACAAGGCCCAGACCCCAGCCGCTTAACAACGCTCTTTCACTCCCCCTTCAGGCTCATGTCTGGATTGGAAACTACTCTGCCGCCATCCCGCGGCGCTTGGCCGGGCCCCCGCGGCACGGTAAGCTTGCAGGCGCCCTTCAAGCCCCGGATCCGCCCATGCTCGTGCTCGGTATCGAGACCTCCTGCGACGATACCGGTGTCGCCCTCTATGACCGCGATACCGGGCTGCGCGCCCACGCCCTCTACAGCCAGATCGGTCATGCCGCCTTCGGCGGCGTGGTCCCGGAGCTCGCCTCGCGCGACCACATCCAAAAGCTCCTGCCGCTGATCGACGCCCTCATGCGCGAGGCACAGCTGCCGATGACGGCCCTCGACGCCATCGCCTACACCGCAGGCCCGGGGCTCGCCGGGGCCTTGCTCGTGGGCGCGGCACTCGCGCGCGCGCTCGCGTTTTCGCTCGGCATCCCGGCGCTTGGCATCCACCACCTCGAGGGCCATCTGCTGGCGCCGCAACTCGAGGCGCATGGGCCCGAATTCCCGTTCCTCGCGCTCTTGGTGTCGGGGGGCCACACCCTCATTGCCGATGTGAGCGGTCTCGGCCGCTACACGATCCTCGGGGAATCGCGCGACGATGCCGCGGGCGAGGCCTTCGACAAGAGCGCCAAGGTCTTAGGGCTTGGTTACCCCGGGGGGCCGGCCGTGAGCCGCGCGGCGCAGCAGGGCGGCCCGAGCGCCCTCCGCCTCCCCCGCCCCCTGACGGACCGCCCGGGCCTCGAATTCAGCTTCAGCGGCCTCAAGACCGCCTTGGTGCTCGCGGCGAAGGAGGCGCCGCTCGATGAGGAGCGCCGGGCGATGCTGGCCTTTGCCTTGCAGGAGGCGATCGTCGACACGCTCGCCATCAAATGTCGCCGCGCGCTCATCGCGACCGGCCACAAGCGGCTCGTGATCGCAGGCGGCGTCGGCGCCAATCAGCGGCTCCGGGAAAGGCTTCACAAGGACAGCGAGGAATTGGGTGTCGCGCTCCACTACCCGCGCCCGGCATTTTGCACCGACAACGGCGCCATGATCGCCTACGCCGGTTGCCTGCGCCTGGCCAAGGGGCAGACCGACGGCGGCGCCTTCGGGATCCGCCCGCGCTGGCCCTTGAGCGAGCTCACGCCCCCTTAGCGCCGATCTTGGTCTCGCGCCCGAGGAGCAGATTGCGGATGTTGGGGCGATGGCGCCACAAGAGGAGCGCGCTCATGACCGCCGTGCCGAGCCCGAAGACGAGCGCATGGCCGGGACGGGTGGTCGCCATCAGGAAGGGGGCCGCCACGGCCGCGGTCAGGGCCGCGAGCGAGGAGTAGCGAAACACGAGCGCGACACACAGCCAGATGCCCACAAGGGCCGCGGCCGCGAGCGGGCTGATCGCGAGGAGCGCCCCGAAGGCGGTGGCGACCCCCTTGCCCCCGCGGAACCGGAAAAACACCGGCGCGATATGGCCGAGGAGCGCGCCCAGCGCGGTCGCCGCCACGATCCAGGGCGCGAGACCGAGCGCGCGCGAGGCCATCACCGGCAGCCACCCTTTGAGGATGTCACCGGTTAAGGTGATAATGGCCGCCTTCTTGCCGCCCAACCGCAGAACGTTGGTCGCTCCCGGGTTGCCGGAGCCGCCGTTTCGGGGATCCGGGAGGCCCAGGGCACGGCTTGCGATCACGGCCGTCGACAGCGAACCGAGAAGATAGGCGCATCCCGGTAAAACAGAGGCCCATATTGAGATATGCGTAGCGGCGTCTCCCACGACAATCGCGATGTGCTGTATTTACACGATCTCAAGGCGGAATGCATCATCGGCATCTGGGATTGGGAACGCCAGACGCGCCAGACGATCCTCTTCGATCTCGAGATGGGCGTCGATATCCGCGAGGCCGCGGCCCGCGACGACATTGCCTATGCGGTCAACTACAAGGCCATCGCCAAGCGCGTGATCGCCTTCGTGAACGCCTCGCGCTTCGCGCTCGTCGAGACGCTGGCCGAGGAGGTGGCGCGCCTCGTCCTCGCGGAATTCCCCATCGCCTGGCTGCGCCTCAAGCTCGACAAGCGCGGCGCGATCCGCGGCGCGGGCTCCGTCGGACTCGTGATCGAACGCCGCCGCGCAACGCCCGAAACGGGCGATCCCTCCTGAAACGCGCGGGTCATCCCGGCATCTCTTCGACTCTTCCATATATCACTATATGATAAGGGCCCGCCAGCCGCGCGCGGCCGGCCTATCATCGGCGAGCGGGGTTTGCTAGAATCGGGCCGATGTCTTCCGACTCCGGACAGAAACCGCAATACGTCGAGGTTGATAAAAACGATATTCCGGGCCGGCTCGATCGCCTGCCATGGTCCGGATTCCACCTCACGGTCATCGTGGCATTGGGTGTGGCGTGGATCCTCGATGGTCTCGAGTTCACGCTCGTGGGTTCGCTCGCGGCGCTGCTCGAAAGGCGCGCGACACTGCACTTGTCGGCGCCCGACATCGGTGTCGCCGCCAGCGCCTACCTCGTGGGCGCGGTCCTCGGGAGCCTCTTGTTCGGCTACCTCGCCGACCGCTACGGACGCAAGCGGCTCTTCACCACCACCCTGCTTTTGTACATGGGCGCGACCGCCGCCACCGGCCTGTCGTGGAGTCTCATGAGCTTTGCGGTCTTTCGCTTCCTGACGGGCGCCGGGATCGGCGGCGAATACAGCGCCATCAATTCCGCGATCCAGGAACTCATCCCGGCGCGCCGGCGCGGGCGCATCGATCTGCTGGTGAACGGTAGCTTTTGGATCGGCTCGGCGGCCGCCTCGACCTTGAGTCTCGTGATCCTCCATAGCGGCGTGATCGCCCCGGCCCTCGGCTGGCGCCTGGCCTTCGGCCTGGGCGCGATCCTCGGGCTCATGGCGCTGCGCCTGCGCCGCTTCATCCCCGAGAGCCCGCGCTGGCTCATGAGCCGCGGGCGCGTGCGCGAGGCACATACGATCGTTGCGTCCATCGAGCGCCGTGCCGGAGTCGCGCCCCCCGCCGACGACGGCTCGGCGGCCAAGGCCCGGCAGGCTTATCCGGTGCGCTTTCTGACCGCCCCGCGCGTGATCCTCGGGCGTTATCGGAAACGCGCCATCCTGGCCGCGACGCTGATGGTGACCCAGCTCTTTTTCTACGACGCCTTCTTTTTCACCTACGCGCTCGTGCTGGTGCGCTTTTATCACGCGCGCGCGACGGATGTCGGCGCCTATCTGTTGCCGTTTGCGCTCAGCAATTTTCTCGGGGCGGCCCTCCTCGGGCGATTCTTCGACACCATCGGACGCCGGCCGATGATCACCGGCACCTACGCCCTATCCGGCATTCTCATGGTGATCGCCGCCTGGCTCTTCCGCGGGAGCCTCTTGGGCGGCGCCGGGCAGACCGGGGCCTGGGCCGCGGCCTTCTTCTTCGCCTCGGCGGGCGCGAGTGCCGCCTATCTGACGGTGAGCGAGAGCTTCCCGCTCGAGATCCGCGCGAGCGCGATCGCGCTGTTCTTCGCCTTCGGCACGGCGGTCGGTGGAGTCGTGGCACCGAGCCTGCTCGGGGTCTTGATCGCCAGCGGCTCGCGCGACCGTGTCTTCTGGGGTTACGTCCTGGGCGCGGTCCTCATGCTGCTCGGGGCGCTCGCGGAATGGCGCTATGGGCTCGCCACCGAGGGCCGCTCGCTCGAATCGATCGCGGGCTCGTTGTCGGACGAGGGATCCCCGCCGGGAAGAGGGCCGCGGCCCCCGGGCGACCGGCGCCCTTAAGCGACGACCGAGCGGCCGCCGTCGACGGTCAGCACCTGGCCTGTGATATAGGGGGCGTCGAGCAAGAGAAAGGCCACGGCGCGGGCGATGTCCTCGGGCTCGCCGCGGCGCTTTAAGGGGATGCGGGCGATCGCGCGCTCCTTTGCCGTCTCCGGGGTGCCTTCGGCCCACAGGATCGCCCCGGGGGCGATCGCGTTGACGCGCACATCGGGCGCCAATTCCCGCGCAAGCGACTTCGTGAGCATCACAAGGCCCGCCTTGGCGATGCTGTAGATCGGATAGCCGGGCAAGGGGCGTTCGGCGTTGATATCGACGAGGTTCACCACCGCCCCCCGGTGTTCGGCGAGCACGGAGGCCGCCGCCTGGATCAGAAAGAACGGCGCCTGCAGATTGGTCGTCATGAGGTCCTGCCAAGCGTCGGGGCCGGCCTCGCGAAAGGGTGTGGGGTAGAAGCTCGAGGCGTTGTTGATAACGAAGTCGAGGCGCCCGAAGGCCTCGTGGGCGGCACGGACAAGGCGCTGCGGTGTCGCGGGGTCGAGCAGATCGGCCGCCACCAAGGCGGTACTCCCGGGGCGCGCGGCCTCGAGTTCCGCGGCCAGCGCCGAGGCCTCTTGCGAGGCCTTGCGGTAATGCAACACCAGGCGCAGACCGCGGCCGTGCAGGTGGCGCGCCACGTGGGCGCCGAGACGGCGCGCGGAACCTGTGAGCAACGCGACGCGCTCGCTTGCCTGCATCCGGCCTCCCCCTATGCCAAAATGGCGACGATAACCCGAGGCCCGAGTCGATGCCAAGCCGCAGTCTGCCCTCCTGGGCCCCTTTGAGCGCCGCCGAACGCGATCGGCTCGATGAAAACGTGCACAGGCTCGCGGCCGACATCCGGGACAACGGCCCGATGCCGTTTATCGACTACATGGAGCGCGTCCTCTACGATCCCGAGAGCGGTTATTACAGCCGGCAGGCGGTGTTTGGAGAGCCCGGGGACTACATCACCGCCCCGACCCTGTCCCCGCTCTTCGGACGCGCGCTCGCGCGCCAATGCGCGCAGGTCCTCGAACACCACGGCGGTGATGTCATCGAGGTCGGGGGCGGCACGGGGCACCTGGCGCTCGACATCCTGACGGCCCTCGAACCCGCGGGACCCGCGCCGGATCGCTACTGGCTCGTGGAACGCAGCGCCGGCTTACGCGAACGCGCCCAGGCCCTGATCGCGCACGCCGCGCCGCAGTGGCGCGAGCGTGTCCACATCGTGGCCGAGTGGCCGCGCGTCAAGGCGCGTATCATCCTCGCCAACGAATTGCTCGATGCCCTGCCGACCACGCGCTTTCGTGTCACGGCCGACGGCATCCGCCCCCTCCACGTGGCCGCAAGCGAGACCGGTCTTGGCTTCGTCCCGGGCCCGCGGGATAGGGCCCTGGAGGCGCGCTTGGCGCCCCTCGCCTTGCCCGTGGGCTACGAATCGGAGGTCACACCCGCGTCCGAGGACTGGCTCGCCGGGGCCGCGGAACACCTCGATTCCGGCCTCATCCTCGTAATCGACTACGGCTTCCCGCAATCGGAGTTCTATCACCCCGACCGCGGCGGCGGGACCGTGATGTGCCACTTCCGCCAGCACGCGCACCCCGATCCCCTGATCCTCCCGGGCCTCCAGGACATCACAGCGCACGTCGACTTCACGGCCCTGGCCCGGGCCGGCGCACGCCTGGGGCTCGATATCGCCGGCTATACGAGCCAGGCGGGCCTGCTGCTCGCATTGGGCCTTGCCGAAGAGGCACCTACGGACCTTAAGGCCCTGCAGGCCATCAAGCGCCTCACCCTGCCCCATGAGATGGGCGAGCTTTTCAAGGCCATCGCCTTCACCCGCAACCTCTCCATCCCCCTGCGCGGCTTTGCGCTCTTCGATCGCCGCCACACTTTGGGCCTGTGAGGGCCGTGCCCTCTTGACACATACCTACCGGTCGGTATGATTGCCCTATGAGAGCACATACCCCGGACGCCACCCGCCAAAACCTCCTCAAGGCCGCGTTCGACGAGATCTACCGCGTGGGGTTCCAGGCCGCGAGCCTCTCCGAGATCGTACGTCACAGCGGGTTGACCAAGGGCGCGCTCTATCACCATTTCCCCAACAAACACGCCCTGGGACTCGCGGTCATCGATGAAGTGATTCAGGAGCGTTTGGCGACCGCCGTGTTTCAGCCTTTGCAAAACGCCCAAGACCCCCTTGCGGCCTTGCTCCAGATCCTCGAAGACCGGGCGCGGACCCGGGATGAGGACACGATCCGTTGCGGCTGCCCGCTCAATAATCTGGTGCAGGAGATGAGCCCCGTGGATCACGAATTCCGCCACCACCTCGCGGCCATTCTCGCGCGCTGGCAGACCGTTTTGCACGAAGCACTCTCCGGGGCGCAACGCCAGGGGACCCTGCGCGCGGACGTCGATTGCGAGGGCGCGGCGCTCTTCATGGTGGCCGCCTGGGAGGGGTGCTGGGGGATCGCCAAAAACCGGCAATCGGCGGGCGTCTTCCGGCAATGCATGTGGCAATTGCGGGATTACGTGCGCACCTTGTCCCGCCCGGCGCCATCCGATACGAAGACTTCGACACGAAGGACATCCTCATGACACTGCTCGCAAGACACAGCCCCGAGACGGCCACGGGATTCGTCGCAAAAACCTACGGCGCGATCGCGCGGCTTTTCGGACGCGTCCCGAACGCCCTGCAGTTCTACAGCCCAAGCCCCGAGATCCTCGCACAACAGTGGGATTCGGTGCGCTATTACCGCGATCACCCGACGCTGTCTCAAGCGCTCCTGGCAACCATCCGGATGTTGGTCTCGAAAACCAACCAGTGCGACTATTGCGTGGGCTTTAACGAGGCCCTCTTGATCCGGAGCTGCGGGCAAACACCGGACCAGGTCGCGGCCACCAAGGCCGATCCGGCGGCTGCGCCCCTCAACGACAAGGACCGGGCCCTGTTGCTGTTCGTGCTGAAGGCTATGGATCGTCCCCATGCGGTCGGTGAGGCTGATGTGGCCTCCCTGCGCGCGCTCGGCTGGGACGATCGCGATCTGCTCGATGCCGTCATGCACGGCGCCCGTAACACCGCCGTCGACATCGTGTTCAACACCTTCAAGATCGAGCGCGACTTTTAACAACACTCTCCGACCGGGCCTTGCCCGAAGGGCCGCAAGGGGCCCTTAGGCCCGCCGAAGCTTGAGGTAGATCTGGGGCAGCTTCGCCGGCAACTCGTCGAGTGTGTCGATGATGAGGTAGTGACCGCGCCCGAAGATGCGCTCGAGATAAGGGGCGCCGGCCGGATCGAGGGTCACGCAAAAGGCGTGCACGCCGCGGTCCGCGGCCTCCTTGACCGCCATGCGCGTGTCCTCGTGCAGATAGCGCTCATCGCCCCCGTCGTCGTAATCGGCCGGACGCCCGTCCGACAGGAGCAGCAAGAGGCGGCGCCCCCCGGATGTCTCGAAGCGGGCGCAGGCGTGGCGGATGGCGGCCCCCATGCGCGTGGCGAGCCGGCCCGAGAGGCCGCCGAGAACCGCGCGCGTGTCGGCCGTGAGCCGCTCGGAGAAGGTCTTGATGGGGTAATAGCTCACGGCGTTTCGGTAGCGCGAGGCAAATCCCGCGATCGCGTATTCATCGCCGATCTCCTCGAGGCTCAAGGCAAACAGCAAGAGCGCGGCCTTCAGGCGATCGACGACGCGCCCGTCGCCGGTGGCGGCCTCCTGCATGATCGAGGTCGAGAGATCGGCCAGCAACAGGACCTTGGTGTCGCGCTGGCTGGGGCGGCGCTTGCGATAGACGGCGGGCTGCGGGCGCTCGCCCGTGCGCCGATCGACGACGTAGGTCACGGTCGCGTCGAGATCGAGTTCCTCGCCTTCGAGCTGGCGCCGGTGCGGGCTCGCGCGCCGCGGCTTCTCGGCCTGCAGGGCGCGCCGCAATCGCCGCAAGACACCCGCGTGCTGGGCCAGAAGCGACTGCGCACAAGACGCGTCGCGCTCGATCAGGGCGCGTTCCTGAACCCGCGCCCAGTCCCGGCGGTAGGCCTTCTCGCGATAGTCCCATTCGGGATACGGCAGTCCCTCGCCCGGGGGCAGCAACGAGCGCCGGTATCCGGACACGGCCGCGGGCTGCGGCCGCCCCACGCCCACGCGACCCCCCGACCCGCTGGTATCCTCCGGGGTGATCTCGAGATCCGGGTCGTGTCCCGGTCCGACGGGGGCGGGCTTGGTCTCGCGCTTCTCAACCGCCGCCGCGCCCCCGCCCTCTTCGACCTCCTCGTTTACGCGCGCCCCCCTTGAGCGCGGATAGACGGGCCGCTGGCTGTTGGGCGAGCGGCCCGGGAGATAGGCGAGCGCCCGGTCGGCGAGCGCGAGCGGGGGCATGTCGCCCTCCTCGTACCAGGCGCGCGCGACCCGCCAGGACGTGACGAGATCGGCGTCCGGCGCGAGCAAGGGCGTGAAACGCCCGGTCTCCTGCCCACCGTCCAGAAGCCCGGCAAGACTTGCACGCGCAGCCTCGTAATAAGGGCGAGCCGCGCCCGTCGGCGGCACATGCGCCAAGGCGAGAAGCCGCGGCACGTGACGCGGGAAGCGCGCCTGCACGCGCGCATCCACGCGCAAGTCCTCGCACAGGTCGAACAGGAGCTGAAAGCGGACCATGTCCTCGCCGAAGAGCGCGAACAACGGGCGCCAGGTGATGCGCTGGTCGGAATCGAGCGGGGGGTGCTCAAGGCCCGCCTCGCGAAAGAGCCCCTCGAGCGCCGGCTCGTCGTAACTGCCGAAGGCCAAGTGCCCCGCGTGATGCAAAAGCGCCGCGATCGCCTCGTCGCGGCTCGGGAAGGCCGGCGGCCAAAAGAGGGTACGCCCGTCGGTTTCGATGAAGGCGCGTGCGCCGAAGCGCAACCCGCCGCTGGCAAAAGGTGGTGCCTGCCCGAGCACCGCGCGCGCCAGCAAGGCCAGGAACCGTTCGTGTTCCTGGGTCCGGAAACCCGGGAGGCCCGCGAGCAGGGCCTCCTCGCTCTCGGGTCCCTCGAGCCGAAAAAACGCCTCGCCGCGCAGCCGTCCGGACTTCAGGACCTCGGCGCCGCGGGCGAGCCACGGGCGCAAGGCGTCGGGTCCGAGCAACGCGCGCACCTTGATCGCACCGGGCAAGGCGAGCCCCGGGAGGAGGCCGCGTTCGGCGGCCAGCGCCTGCAGCGGATCGAGGACCTCGCGGGCCCCGTCCCACCCGCGCCCGTCGGTGAGTTCCGCAACCGGTGTCGCGAAATAGATCTCGGCGCTGCCGAGGTGCCTGCGGCCCCAATCGAGGCCGATCGCACCCCACGCCAGCGCGCGCTCGGCGCCGAAGGCCGCCTGCGCCTCGGCGAAGCGCTCGAGGTAGGCCGTCAGCGCCTTCCACGACCCCCGAAACGTCAGGAACTCCCGCGCCTGGCGTGTCCAGGGGGTCACGACGGATGTCGCGCGCGCGAGTTCGGGGCTTTGGCGCAGGAAGGCCTTGCCGGCGTCGCGGTCGTAGAGGAAGAGATCGCGGCCGGTCTCGGCCCAGAGGGCCGTGGCCTCGATCCCGTAGGGCTCGATTGCCGGCAGGGCGGCGTTCAGGTCGCGGTGCGCGACGAAGCTCAGCTCCTTGAGCTCGCTTTGCACGAGCGCGAGCGCGAGCTCGCCCGAATCGCTCATGCCGGCAAGTGCGCGGCCACGATCTCGCGCAAGGCCGCGGCGAGCTCCAGATCATCGGTGAGCGGGCTGATGAGCGCCGCCTCGGCGGCCGCCAGCGGCGCAAGGCCCGCGCTCATGAGCTCGCCCGCGTACACGAGCGAGCGGGTGGAACTTGCCTCGTCGAGCCCGTGGTCCTTCAGGGCCCGTGCCTGGGAGGCGATCGCCACGAGCCGCTCGGCGATATCCGCCGCGAGCCCCTTGACCTCGTTTTGGAGGATGCGCGCCTCGATCGCGGCCGGCGGATAGTCGAAGGTGATGGCGATGAAGCGTTGCTTGGTCGAGGGCTTCAGGTCCTTCAACGCCGTTTGGTAGCCCGGGTTGTAGGAGATGACGAGCAGGAAGTCCTCGTGGGCCTCGATTTCCAGTCCGCGCTTTTCGAGCGGCAACCGGCGCCTATGGTCGGTCAGGGGGTGGATGATGACGGTCGAATCGGTGCGCGCCTCGACGATCTCGTCCAGATAGCAGATGGCCCCGGCCTTGACCGCGCGCGTGAGCGGGCCGTCCTGCCATACTGTCGACTCACCCTCGAGCAGGAAGCGGCCGACGAGATCGGCGCTCGTCAGGTCCTCGTGGCACGACACCGACACGAGCGGCCGGCCGAGCCGGTGGGCCATGTATTCGAGAAAGCGGGTCTTGCCGCAGCCGGTCGGGCCCTTCAACATCACCGGCAACCGCCGCTGCCACGCGGCCTCGAACACCGCCACTTCCGCGCCCTGGGCCTCGTAATAGGGCGCCCCGTCGCTTCCGGGGTCCTGGACGATGTCCCGCTCCACACCCCGCAGCCTCTCGATCAACCCGCGCATCACACCCCCGTCATCATGATCAAACCGCAAACCGCCCGCGGTCAAACAGGCGCGCTCGCTACCGGTTGCCCCAACCCTTCCGAATCCTTAAAGCCCTAGGCCGTGCGCCGGCTCGCATCCCGCCGGGCGAAGGCCCGGCCGGCCGCCGACAGGACGGCCTGCAAGGTGGCCGAGGTCGTATCCTCGGCGAACGCGATCGCATCGGTCGCATCGCCGGCGACCCGCGCCCGTACGCACGCCATCGCCGAGGCGCCGGTGCCCTCGCCCAAGGCGTGCTCATCGAACGCCTCGATGTCGATAGCAATGCCGC
>DAHWKH010000088.1 GCA_027343725.1 Acidiferrobacteraceae bacterium | reverse complement strand
AGGCCTCCGCGATCTGGCGTTCCCGCGCCAACACGCCGGCGCGCTCGTCATGCCCGCCGGCGAAATGGATGGTGTCGCGCGCAACGCATATGCCCTCGGGGGTGACGAGCGTCTCCTGGGGCGCGAGCGTCTCCCGCTCCGCGAGCGCCTGCGCAAGCGATGGCGCCGGACGCGCCCCGGCAAACAGACTCGCGAGTGAAAACGACGCCGTGACCTTGCCCGCGAGCCCCGCGCCCGGCGCGGGGTCTGCCGGGCTGCGTTCCACGAGGATGGCCGGCGTCGCCTCGAGGCCCGCGACGCGCTCGGGCGTGATCGTGCCCGGCGGCACGATCACCGCCGCGAGCCTTGCGCCGAGCCAACGCTCGACCGCGCGTTCCCATCCGGCCTCGGCGGTGATTTGGGTGGCAAGTCGCGGGGCCTCATCGAGGTTCTGGTCCCGGAGCCAGCGCGCCAAGGCCTCATGACCGGTGCGCAGGGCTTGGGCCTGACTCGTGCGCAGAGCGGTCAATTGCGCCTCGGTCGCCTGAAGGGCCGCGCGCCGCTCCGCCAGATCCTGGGTCGCGCCCTCGAGCGCCGCGCGCTGGCCCTGCAACTCCCCCTCGAGGCCCTCAAGCCCGCCCTTGGCGTCCTCGTAATCGCGCTCGGCGCGCGCCAGGGTCTCGGTCAAGGACGCAAGCTCGGGCGTCGGGCCCGCGGCCACGGCCTGCCACTCGGTCTCGAGGCGCGCGAGCGCGTTCCTCAATTCCTCGTGGCGCGCCTTTAGGCGCGTGCACTCGCTGCGCGCCGCGGCACTCGCGCGCATTGGCCCCTGGGCCTCGACCCCGGCCGCCTTGAACGCCTCCCCCCAGGCATCGAGCGCGGACTCCGCGGTCTTCAGATCCTGTTCCGCCGCGTGCACCTCGGCGCTCGCGGTCTCATGCGCGCGCACCCACTCCTGAAGGCGCGCCTCCAAGTCGCGCGCGCGCTCCTCGTCGGCCGCGAGTTCCTCTTCAAAACGCGCGCACTGCGCGCACGCGTCCCGATACTCGCCTTCGCGTTGCGCGAACACGGCGCGCGCGTGCGCGATCTCCTGCTCGCGGCGCGCCACGTCGGCGGCCAGCGCATAGCTCTTTTCGTGGGCGACGCGCACGCCATCGGCCGCCTCGTCGCGGCGCGCGCGCAGCGCCTCGCGCGTGGCCTCGTGACCCTGCTGGCGCGCCTGTTCCCGCTCGACCGCCAAGGCCGCCTCGGCGGTCGCGGCATCCGCGCGCGCGCCCTCCCTTGTGAGCTGCGCGTACTGGGCGACCGTCAAGGCCAGACGCAATTCGCGCTCGCGCGCGCGCGCGGCCTTGTAACTCTCGGCCTGCGCCGCCTGGCGCTTCAAACGCGCGATCTGGGTCTCGAGTTCGCGGCGCGTGTCATCGAGGCGTGCGAGATTGTCGCGCACGTGCCGCAGCCGATTCTCGGTTTCGCGCCGGCGCTCCTTGTAGCGCGAAATCCCGGCGGCCTCCTCGAGAAACGCCCGCAAGTCCTCGGGACGCGCCTCGACGATGCGCGTGATCATGCCCTGTTCGATGATTGAATAGGACCGCGGCCCGAGCCCCGTGCCCAAAAAGAGATCCGTGATGTCCTTGCGCCGGCAGCGGGTCTTGTTCAGAAAGTACTCGGAGTGTCCCTCGCGCGTCGCTTCGCGCCGCACCACGATCTCCGCGTAGCGCGCGTACTCGCCGCCGGCGCGGCCCGCGCTGTTGTCGAATACCAGCTCGACCGCCGCCTGGCCCACGGGCTTGCGCACCGCCGACCCGCTGAATATCACATCCGTCAGGGATTCCCCCCGCAGATATTTGGCCGAGCTTTCGCCCATGACCCAGCGCACGGCGTCGATGATGTTGGACTTGCCGCAACCGTTCGGGCCGACGATCCCGACGAGCGGGGCAGCCACGGGAACCGTGGTCGGGTCGACAAACGACTTGAAGCCCGCGAGCTTGATCTTTTTAAGGCGCATCGGGAATCGCAATTCGCTACAATGCCGGCAAAGCTAACACACCCGAGACGCAAATGCCTACCGCGCCGACCAAAGACCTCGAGACCTTCGCAAATCCGCATCCGGACCGGGATTACCAAATCACGATCCGCATCCCGGAATTCACCTGCCTCTGCCCGAAAACCGGGCAACCGGACTTCGCCGAGCTCACGCTCCGCTATGTCCCGGATCGCCTGTGCGTCGAACTCAAATCCCTGAAGCTCTATGTCTGGTCCTACCGGAACGAAGGCGCCTTTCACGAGGACGTCACGAACCGCATCCTGACAGACCTCGTGCGCGCGACCGCGCCCCGCTACATGGAGCTCAGCGCGCGCTTCAACGTGCGCGGCGGCCTCTACACGACCGTCGTCGCCCACCATGGGGTGAAGCCGGCGGGGCTGCCGGCGCCTTGACGTGCGGCCGCGGGCGGTCTTCCTCGGTATCGACCTTGGCACCTCGGGAGTCCGCATCGGGGCGCTCGATGAACGCGCGCGCCCCTACGCCCTGATCGGGCGGCGCTGGCCCCGCGGGTGTCATGCCGTGCCCGCGGTCTGGCGGCACATGAGCCTCGCGCTCCTGACGGCCTTCCGCCAAGGCCCGGGCCGCGGCCTCCCGATCGCCGCGATCGCGGTCGCCGGGACCTCGGGGAGCCTGCTCCTGTGCCGACCGATCGACGGCCTGCCGATCTCCCCGGCTTTGATGTACAACGACGCGCGCGCGGGCCCGCACGCGACTCGCGCGCACGCCGCGGGGCTCCCACCCGGGCCGGCCGCGGGCCCCTTGGGCGGTGTCGCCAAGATGCTCTGGCTCAAGGAGCGTTATGCCGCGACGCGGCCGCTCACGGCGCTCCCCCAGGCGGCGTGGTTGAGCGGCGTTCTCACCGGGCGGTTTCGGGTCGCCGATCACCACAACGTCCTCAAACTCGGCTTCGAGCACCACTGGCACGCGGCGCTCGCGGCCCTTGGGCTCACGCCGCTTCTGCCGGACGTGGTCGCGCCGGGGACACCGCTCGGGCCGCTGCGCGCGGTCTTCACGCGCCGCCTGCGCTTGCAGGAGGCGCCGCTCATCGTCGCCGGCACCACCGACAGCATGGCGGCCCTGGCCGCGCTCGGGGACCTGCCGATGGGCACCGGCGTCACCTCGCTCGGCTCGACGCTGGTCCTCAAGGTGGCAAGCCCGCGCCCGGTCGCCGATCCCGCTTACGGGATCTACAGCCATCGCCTCGCGCACACGTGGTTCGCAGGCGGCGCCTCCGAGAGCGGGGGCGCGGTATTGGCGCATTATTTTGATAACGCCGAACTCAAAGGCCTCTCGCAGGGACTCCCGCTGGCCGAGCCCTTGAACCTCCATTACTACCCCCTGCTCAGGCCCGGGGAGCGCTTCCCGGTCAACGACCCGGCGTTGCGCCCGCGCATCACGCCCCGACCGCCCGACGACCGCCGTTTCCTCCAAGCCCTATTCGAGGGCCTGGCGGAGATCGAGGCGCTGGGCTACAAGCGGCTTGCCGAATGCGGCGCGCCCCCGGTCCGGCGGGTCGTGACGACCGGCGGGGGTGCCGCCAACGCCGCTTGGACCGCCATCCGCGCGCGCACCCTCGGCGTGCCCGTCATCTGCGCACCCGCGCGGCCCGCGGCCTTCGGGGCCGCGCGATTGGCCCTCGAGGCCTTCATGCGCCATGCGTGATGCGGATTTTTTCTTGGACAGAACGCCGGGCTTGCATTAACGTATATCCAGACACTCAAAAACCACAGGCGCCCGGAGGATCCGACATGTCCCTGCCCGACCTGGGCGACTCGATCAGCTTGCCGAGCCGGGCCGCGCTTCACGAGACCGTGACCGCGCGCATGGAATACGGGCAACGCTTTGGACTCATTCTCTGCGACATCGACCGATTCCGGCTCATCAATTACAGCCTGGGGCGCGAATTCGCGGACCACGTCTTGCGTCAGGTCGCGCAGGTCCTGGAAGAGGTCTTGGGCGCCGATGTGCCCATCGGCCGCTGGGGCGGGCCGGAGTTTTTGTGCGTCGTGCCCGATCCCGCGCAAATCGATGATCTCGTGGAGACGCTGCGGCAACGCATCGAGCGCCTGGTCATCCTGTCGCGCACGAGCCGCATTCACATCACCGCGAGTTTCGGCGTCGCGAGCTTTCCCGAAGACGGGACCCGCGCCGCGGAGCTCTTGAATGCGGTCGAGGCCGCGCTCTATCACGCCAAGGGCGGCGGGCGCAACCGCGTGGTGCGCGCGAGCATCGTCCAGCGGCGCATCCTGGGCATGGGGGCGGCGCTCGAGAGCGCGCTCCATGAACAGCGCATCATCACCGCCTATCAGCCGATCGTGGACCTGAAGACCGGCGCGATCGTCGCCGAAGAAGCGCTCGCGCGCCTGCGCCTCCCGAACGGGCAGGTCCTGCCGGCCGAGGAGTTCATCGAGATCTCGCAGCATCTTCAGTTGACCTACAAGATCGATCAAAGCGTGATCCGCTCCACCCTCGAGCGCTGTATCGCGATGCTGACCGACACCCCCTCCCTGATCCATTTCGTCAACATTTCCGCTGACCTGCTGCGCCATCCGGAGGCCGTCTACGAACTCCTGGCGCTCGTTCAAGGGTACTGCGACACATGCCGGGACGCGAACCAGACGCACCGCCCGCTGGTACTGGAACTCACCGAGCGCGAGTTGTTCGGGGATTCGGGGCGGGTGCGCGAACTCCTGATGCCCTTCGTGGATGCCGGCCTACAGCTTGCCCTGGATGACTTCGGGCACGGCTACTCGTCCTTCCAGTACCTCGCCGACCTGCCGTTTTCCTTCGTGAAGCTCGAAGGCAGCCTCGTCAATCGCATCTACGAACCCACGGTCCGCACCATCATCCAGGGGATTCAGCGCATCGCCGAGGAATTGAATCTCATGACGCTCGCGGAAGGTGTCGAGAGCCAGGCGACGGCCACGATCATGACCGACCTCGGCATCGACTGGGCGCAGGGCTATCTCTACGGAAAAGCCGCCACGGAACGCCTGAGCGCGAACGGCTAGGCGTCCCGCGGCGCGACAGCCTAGCTCACACGCGCCTGGGCGTGTCCGGTCATGCCCTCGTTGTCGATCCAGTCGACGGTGACGAGGTCCCCGGGTCGGGTGTGGGTGAGCTGGACGGCGATGAGCGGGTCCTTCGAGACCGCGATGCTCATGTCGTTG
>DAHWKH010000086.1 GCA_027343725.1 Acidiferrobacteraceae bacterium | reverse complement strand
TAAGGCGCGCTGAGAGCGTTTCTGGCATAACGTTTGCACGCCCTTACCGGAAAGTCCTGGGAGGGAGGGTGCATGGCGGACGAGGTTGCGGCCGAGGGGTCGGTTGTCACGGAACCCCTGCGGGATCCGATGCTGTACCGGGCGCGGGTCCAGCTCCTCTACGAGAATCTCCCGTCCGGACTCCTCGTCGCGGGCCTCAATGGCGCCATCCTCGCCACCATCGAATGGCACGCCGTCCCCGCGGCCCGCCTCTGGGGCTGGCTTTTCGTCATGGCGCTCGTGACGTTCGGGCGCTATCTCCTGACCCACGAATATCACAGCCGCCCGACGTCGGCCGACCCGGTCCTGTGGGGGCGGCGCTACATCATTGGCGCGGCGCTCGCCGGCGGCGTGTGGGGGGCGGCGAGCCTCTTGTTGTTTCCGCAGGCCCTCTTACCCCAGATCTTCGTGTTTTTTATGCTGACGGCCATGACCACGGCCGCGGTGGTGAGCTTTGCGCCCGCGTTTCCCGTGGCGCTCGCGTTCGTGATCCCGACACTCGCGCCGCTCGCCCTGCGCCTCTTTCTGGCAGGCGGCACCCTGCATCACGCGATGGCGATCGTCTCGCTCGTGTTCCTCGGGGTCATGCTGCTGACGGCCAAGCGCATGGAACGGACGATCGCCGCCTCCCTGCATCTGCGGTTCGAGAACCGTGATCTCATTGCCGCGCTCAAGGCCGACAAGGCCGCCATTCATCGTTTGAACACCGAACTCACCCGCGAGATCGCCGCCCGCACCGAAATGACCGAGGACCTGCGCGAACGCGAGGCCTACTTGCGCGCGGTGCTCGAGAACGTGGATGAGGGGATCGTGACAATGGACGCGCGCGGCGCATTGTTGTCGTTGAATCGCGAGGCGCTAAGGATTTTCGGGTATCCGGAGGATGAACTCCTCGGCAGCCACTTCTCACGGCTCGTCCCGGACGGTGAGCGCGCCGAGTACACACACCTGCTCGAGGAGCAGGCCGAACGCGGCGGCGGGCGCATGACGGGGCTCGGGCTCGAGGTCAACGGTTTAAAGCGCGACGGCAGCGTGTTCCCGATGGAGGTCGGCGTGAGCGTGATGCAAGTGGGCGGGGAGCGGCGCTTTATCGCCATCACCCGGGATGTGAGCGCCCGCAAACACGCGGAGCGCTTGCGCGGGGATACCCTCGAGGCCTTGAGCCATGAGATGAAAACCCCGCTCGCGGCCGCGCTCGGCGCGCTCGGCCTGCTCGCCGAAGGGACGAAGTCCCATCTCACGGGCGATGACGTGCGGCTCCTGAAGATGGCGCGCAACAACCTGAACCGCCTGGCGCGCGCCGTCTCCGACATTCTCGACACCGATCGCGAGAACGACCGCGTCATCGAGGCGGCCCCCTTGCTGTTCCTGCAGGTCGCTCAGGAGGCGCTCGCCGCCGAGCGCGATTACGCAGCCGATCGCCAGGTGCGCCTCGCGCTCGACCCGTGTTCGAGCGCGGCCCTGATCCGCGGCGATCGCACGCTCCTGGTCCGCGCCGTCGGCCACCTCATCACCCACGCGGTCCACCTCGCGCCCCCCGACAGCACCGTCGAGTTGTCGGTCGTGACGGCGGGTGAGTGGGGCGTCCTGTCGGTCCGCGACTGCGGCGCCCCCATCCCGGTTGCGGCCCGGACCGGCCTTTTCGAGGGCGCCACCCACCTGGCCGTCCACGGGGTGGTCGCGCCGCGCGCCCTGTATAGCGCGCGCCTCATCGCCGAACGCCACGGCGGCAGCGTCGGCTACGAGTCACGCGAGGCCGGCGGTTCGCATTTCTTCATGCGCCTGCCCTTGTTCTTCAAAGATCCCGACTGAGCCGCAGGCCCCATTCGCCAAGACCATAGTAGTGCGGCAGCATCGCGCCCTCGACAAAGCCCATGGCGGCGTACAGGCGGCGCGCCGCGAGGTTGTCGCTTTTGACTTCGGCGCGGCAGACCGTGAGCCCCTGGGCGCGAAACCAATCGAAGGAGGCCGCGATCAGGTCTTTGGCGATGCCCTGCTTGCGATAGCGCGGGTCGACCGCTAGCGAGTAGAGGCGCCCCCAGCGCCCATGGCCGTTGGCCGGCACGAGCAGGCAGGCCGCGCCCGCGAACGGGCCGGCGATGAGCCATGCGGCGCGCGGGTTGGCGAGCAGGGCCCGCAGTTGGCGGCGGTTGAAGATCCCGTCGTAGGCCGCGAAACAGCGCGCCTCGAGCGCCATGATCCCGGCAAGGTCCGCCGGGAGAGCGCGTCGGATCACGCCGCCGGCAGGCGCCGGGAGAGGATCACCTTCTCGCCGAACATGGCCGGCCGGTAGCTCATTTTGACGCGCCGCAGGTTCTCGAAGCCCAAATCGTCACCGACGTTGATGTAGGTCGATCCCGCGAAGACCTTGGTGAACTCCCGGAACAGGTACTGAGCCGCCCCCTGAATATGAAAGTTCGTCTTCTCGATCAAGACGTTGGCCACGTCGCGCGTCAGGCGCTCGCCGAATGTGAAGCCCTCGAGCCGGCCGTTGATGAAGAGACTGAGGCCTTCAAGACCCAGCTCTTCGTACAGGGCGATGGTGCGGTGGATCGCCTTGCGCTCGAGTTCGAGGTTGTACAGAAAATCCTCGAGCGACCCCTCCGGGAGCACGCGAATGCGATTTTCCGTCCAGGTGTTCACGAGCTGGCGGGCGGCCTCGTGGTGGTCGCGGCAAAACGGCAGGAGCTGGTGGTCCGGGTAGGCGCGGCAGAACTGGTTGATCTCGTTGCGTTTGGTTTTGAAGGCATTGCCGCGCAGCTCGATCAGGTCCGATGTCCGGTAGATGTAGTCGGGATTCGTGACCTCGACGTGCCAGGGTTCGCCGTTGATGAGCGGCGTCACCCCGTCGCTGTCCTTGTCGAGGTTTTGGAGAAACTCCCGGTACACGAAGTCGAGGCGTGCCTGATGCGGCGAGGGGTTGTACTGGTCCATGATGCGCACGCAGATCTTGAGCGCCCGGCGCTGGCGCGCGGGTTCCCCGAGCGGGGGCAGGAGCATCGTGAGGCCGTTTCCCGAGAGCCCGAAAAGACAAAAGCAGCCCTCGAGGATTTGGTAAAAGCCGCTGGCCTGATACAGCCAGATGACGTTGTTGGCGAAACTGTAGTCGGACAACGTGACGCCCAGGCGCGCCACGGCGCTGTCGAAGTAGGGCTTGGCGTTCTTGTCGAACGGGAGCAGCCGGTACTTTCCGGAAACGAGATAGCGTGTGCGGGGTTCGAGGCGGCGGAGGTTATCGGCGGTGACCGGGCCGAAGGGGGCCTCGGCGGGCGTCAGGAAGTGCGCGTCCATGACGGCGTTGGCGGCGTTCAACATCCTTCCTCCCTTGCAGCGCGCCTGCGCGGGAGGAAGCGGCGTTCCGGAGGGTCCTTATCGGCTTTTTCGATATCGAGCGTCATCATCTCGTCTCCGCGAGGTGGTCGTATACGTTTACGGGTTTTGGGTCCATAAAAAAACGGGGCGAAAGCCCCGTGTCTGACCGACAGCTTTGTGCAGCATGCACGAACGAGCCGCGTTGTTTTGTCATGACGCCCTATCTACTCCCCATCCGGTCCGAA
>DAHWKH010000082.1 GCA_027343725.1 Acidiferrobacteraceae bacterium | reverse complement strand
GCTCCTGGCGGAGAATCGCGACCTGAATCTGACCCCGAAACAGATCCAGTTCGCTCACACGATCTACGCATCCGGGCGGGATCTCTTGAACCTCATCAACGAGATCCTGGATCTCTCGAAGGTCGAGGCCGGCAAGATGGGCATCGTGGCCGCCGACACGATGGTCAACGATCTCATCGAGTACGTGGTGCGCGATTTTCGTGCGATCGCCCAGCAGAACGCCATCACCTTCACGATCGATCGGGCCGACGATTTTCCGAAGTCGATGTATACGGATGGGCAACGGCTCCAACAGGTCCTGAAAAACCTTCTGTCGAATGCCTTCAAGTTCACGGATCGCGGGTCCATCACCCTCGAGGCGTCGCGCTATGGGGGGGCGCGCTCGCGCTTCCAGAGCGAGGCCTTGCAGGCGACCGACACGGTGCTCGCGTTCGCCGTGCGCGATACCGGCATCGGCATCGCCGAGAGCAAGCAGCGCCTCATATTCGAGGCCTTTCAGCAGGTCGATGCCACGACCAGCCGCAAGTACGGGGGCACTGGTCTGGGACTGACCATCAGCCGCGAGATCGCGCGCCTCCTGGGCGGCGAGATCCATCTGAGCAGCGCGGAAGGCCGGGGGAGCGAGTTCACGCTCTATCTCCCCCAGGTGTATAGCACGCCGGACGCGGAGATCGAAGGGCGTGAGGTCCAGGCCACGGAGGCCATGAGCATCCTGGCGGCTGACGGGGGCGAAGAGGAGGAGGCGGACGGCATCCTGTTCGCCGGCGAAAAGGTGCTCGTCGTGGACGACGATGTGCGGAATCTGTTCGCGGTGTCGAGCACCCTCGAGAACCATAAGTTGAACGTCCTGTTCGCGGAAAGCGGGGTCGATGCCATCGCCATCCTGGAGGAGAATGACGACGTGGACCTCGTGCTCATGGACATCATGATGCCGGCGATGGACGGTTACGAGACGACGCAGGCGATCCGGCGCATGCCGTCCTATGAAAAGCTGCCGATCATCGCCTTGACCGCCAAGGCCATGAAAGGCGATCGGGAGAAGTCGCTCGAGGCGGGGCTGTCCGACTACATCACGAAGCCCGTGGACACCGACGCGCTCTTACGGATGATCAGGAAATGGCTCACGTCCCGAATCGGCGCCGCGGCGGTCTAGAGGCGGGCATGGACGCCGACGGGAAAGCCCGTATTCTGGTGGTGGACGACCGCCTGGAGAACCTCCTGACCATGGTGGAGATTCTCGACAATCCCGAATACGAGGTGGTGCAGGCGCTGTCCGGCGAGGAGGCCTTGAAGGAGGTACTGCGCACGGAGTTCGCCGTCATCCTGCTCGATGTGCAGATGCCGGGCCTGGACGGATTCGAGACCGCAGGCCTCATCCGCAAGCGGCGCAAATCGCGCTCCGTGCCGATCATTTTCGTGACCGCCATCAACAAAGAGGAGCAGTACGTTTACACCGGCTACAAATTGGGCGCGGTCGACTATCTGTTCAAGCCGTTCGATGTCGACATCCTGCGCTCGAAGGTCGCGGTGTTCGTCGACCTGCACCGCAAGAACCGCCAGATTCGCGCCCAGGCGCGGCTCCTTCAAGAGAGCGAACGGCGGGAGCGGGCGCGACAGGTGGCGGAGATCGAGAGGCGCAGCGAGCGACGTTACCGCAACCTCGCGGACCTCGTCCCGCAAATCGTCTGGACCATCGACGCGCACATGCGTGTGCAATACGTGAACCGACGGGCGCTCGCCTATTTTCAGGTCGCGCGCGAGGATGTCGGCGCGCTGACGCTCGAGGACGTGGTGCACCCGGACGACCTGCGGGACGACCGGAAGTCCGCGTGGCGGGGCGTGCTGCTGTCGGGCCGGGACCTCGTGATCGAGGTCCGGCTGAAGCGCGCCGTGGACGGCGCGTATCGCTGGCATTTGGTCCACGTGCAGCCCGAACCGGATGGGCGCCGCAGGTCCTGGCTCGGGACCGCGACCGACGTGGACGATCAGCGGCAGGTGGCCGATGCGCTCGCGGCGGAGACGGAGCGGCTGTCGGTGACGCTGCGCTCGATAGGCGACGGCGTCATCACGACGGACGTCAACGGATCGATCGTGCTCATGAACCATGCGGCCGAGACCTTGACGGGTTGGAGTCAGGCCGAGGCCCTGGGGCGTCCCCTGAATACGGTGTTCGCGGTGCGTGAACTGCCGGTTGCGGCCGCGGATACGCAGCGCGATGCCCCGCCCCCGGGCCCTGCGCAACCGGCGATCCTGCTCGCCCGGGACGGCGGTGAGCGGCACGTGGCCGAGAGCGTCGCCCCGATACGCGACGCGCAGGGGCAGGTGCAGGGGGCCGCGGTGGTGTTCCGGGACATCACCGATATGCTGCGCTTGGAGGAAGAGCGCCAGAAGGCGAGCAAACTCGAGTCCGTGGGGCTTTTGGCCGGGGCCATCGCGCACGACTTCAACAACATCCTGACCGCCATCATGGGCAACATTTCGCTCGCGAAGCTCTATACGGCGGTGGGTGAGCAGATCTACGAACGCCTGCAGGAGGCGGAACGCGCGGCCCTTTGGGCCAAGGATTTGACGCAGCAGCTCCTCACCTTCTCGAAAGGCGGCGCGCCGGTGAAAAAGCCCGTCGATATCGGTCCGGTGGTGCGCGATTCCGCGGAGTTCGCCTGCCGCGGCTCTCAGGTTTTGTGCGCGGTGTCGGTCACGGGACCGGCGGTGGTGGAGGCCGACGAAGGCCAAATCCGGCAGGTGGTGCACAACCTCGTCCTGAACGCGCAACAGGCGATGCCCGCGGGCGGGCGGGTGCGGGTATCGGTCGGGGAAGCGGCCCAGGCGGGCGATGGGGCGTCGGCGAGCGTGCGCCGCTATGCCGAAATCGTGTGTGCCGACGAGGGTGTGGGCATCGCGCGCGAAAACCTCGCGAAGATCTTCGACCCCTATTTCACCACGAAGCAAAAGGGCAGCGGACTGGGACTTGCGACCACGTATTCGATTGTCCATAAGCATGGCGGCCGCATCGAGGTGGAGTCGGAGCCCGGGCGGGGGACGGTGTTTCGGGTGTTGCTCCCGATCTGCGAGAAGGCCATCGAGCCGGAGTGCCAGGCGATCGACGCCGAGCGCGGCGTTCGCGGGCGGCTCCTGATCATGGATGACGAGGGGTTTATCCGCGACATCCTGGGGCGGTTATTCACGCATTTCGGGTACGAGGTGGGTTATGCCAAGGACGGGACGGAGGCGATCGCGGCCTATCAGGCCGCAGCGGACGAGGGCCGCCCTTACCATCTCGTCATCATGGATCTCGTGATCCCGGGCGGTATGGGCGGCCGTGAGACCGTCCAGAAGCTTTTGGCCCTCGATCCCGACGCCAAGGTGATCGTCTCGAGCGGCTACTCGAACGACCCCATCATGGCCAATTACAAACGCTACGGGTTTTGCGAGGCCGTGGCCAAGCCTTATAAGAACGACGAATTGCGCATGGTGGTGCAAAGGATCCTGACCCGTTAGCGTATCCGGGAGGCCGCGGGACGGCGCGCCCTCGCGGACGGCGCGCGGCCTTGGCGCATCATCGCTTGCGGGCGCGTTCCCGCGGCCGCTTCCCTTGCGCGTCCGGGACCGGCCAAGTAGTATCGCGGTTTTATCGCGGGGAAAACTATGTTTCGCGGGAGCCTGGTCGCCATCGTCACGCCGATGCGCAAGGACGGGGCCGTGGACTTCGGCGCCTTCGACCGGCTTCTCGATTTCCACCTCGATCACGGCACGCACGGGATCGTGGTGACCGGCACCACCGGCGAGGCCT
>DAHWKH010000073.1 GCA_027343725.1 Acidiferrobacteraceae bacterium | reverse complement strand
GCCGTGCCGTTTGGGACGTAAAGGCTTGCCACGCGCACACCGCGATACACGGCCGACAGCGCACGGCACTGATCGTCGATCCAGCCCGCAAGGCCGGTCGTGACGGCCGTCAGGGGCCCGCGGGCGGCGATCGCCACCCCGTTGTAGCTCGGTTGACCGTGATAGACGACCTCGTAGCCCCTCTCGGTGAAGGCCGCGACCGGAAAATCGGCATCGCGCACCTTCGTCTCCTGCAGGCACAGGACATCGGGTTCGCTCTCCGTGATCCAGTCGGTGACGTGCGCAAGCCGTGCGCGCAGCGAATTGACGTTCCAGGTTGCGATTTTCATCGGGATCGAGGCCCGCGCCCGAAGGCGCGTCGCGTCAGTGTGCCGGATAGCCCGCCGCCGTGAGTTCCTCGGCCAGGAGTTTGGGGATATAACCGACCAGGACGTGCTTGCCGACGGTAATGGTCGGTACGGTCGTGGCCCCGGTGTGTTCTTTCATGGCCCGCAAGGCCGCTTGGTTGCCGGCCACGTCGATCGTCTTATAAGGCACCTTGCGCCGGCCGAGATAGGCGCGGACCTGGCGGCACGGCGGACAGTGCGGCGCGGCGTAAAGGACCACGGGGTGTAAAGCGCTCAAGGCCTTGCGGACCTCGGACGGTGAGGATTTGTGCCCGAGATGCATGACTTGGAGTTTGCGCGCGGACCGGGGCGGCGGGGTGTTCTGGTAGGTGACGACACCGTTCGGGCTCACCCAGCGATACAAGGTCGCAGCCGACGCCGTCGACAGACACGCCCCGCACACCACCAAGGCCAATATGCGCTTCATCCAACCTCCTGGGACGCAAGCCCGCTCTGTTTCAGCAGGGCGTCGATTTGCGGCGGCCGGCCGCGGAAGTTCCGGAACAACTCCCGGGGATCGGCCTCACCCCCGCGCTCGAGAATGTTCTTGAGAAACGAGAGGCCCGTCTCGCGATCGAACACCCCGCGTTCCTCGAACAGACCGAACGCGTCGGCCGACAACACCTCGGCCCACTTATAGCTATAGTAGCCGGCCGCGTAGCCGCCGGCAAAGATATGCGTGAAACTGTTCTCGAAACGGTTCCAGGACGGCGCCTTCATGACCGCGACCTCCGAACGCACCTCCTCGATCAAGGCGTGCAGGGACTGCGTGCGCGGATCGAAATCCGTATGCAGGCGCATGTCGAAGAGCGCGAACTCCACTTGCCGCAACATCTTGAGCGCCGCCTGATACGAACGCGTGGCCTTGAGGCGCTGAAACACATCGTCTGGCAACGGCTCCCCCGTCCGATAATGCGCGCCGATGAGGTCGATCACCTCCCGCTCCCAACAAAAGTTCTCCATGAACTGGCTCGGGAGTTCGACGGCGTCCCATGGCACCCCGTTGATGCCCGCGACCGACGGTTCATCGACGCGCGTCAGCATGTGGTGGAGCCCGTGCCCGAATTCATGGAAAAGCGTCTCGACTTCATCATGGCGCAAAAGCGCCGGCTCATCGCCCTGCGGCGAGGAAAAATTGCACGTGAGATACGCGACCGGCGCCGTTTCCCCGCGCGCGGTCTTTTCGCGCACGCAGCATTCATCCATCCACGCGCCCCCGCGCTTGTGCGCGCGCGCGTAGAGGTCCGTGTAGAACTGCCCGCGCACGCGCCCGTCCCGCTCCTGAATCTCGTAGAACCGTACATCCGGGTGCCAGGTGGGGACGCCGACACGCTCGCAAATGCGGACGTCGTAGAGGCGTTCCGTCAGAGCGAACAGCCCCGCGAGGACCTTCGGCAACGGAAAGTAGGGCCTGAGCGCCTCCTCCGAAAACCGATAACGCTGCTCCTTCAAACGCTCGCTGGTGTAAGCGCTGTCCCAGGCCTCGAAGACGTGGCCGTCGGCCGCGGCCGCCGCCTGCAGGTCCGCAAGCTCGCGCAAGGCCGCGGCGCGCGAGCGCGACGCGAGATCGTGCAGGAAGTCCATGACCTCGGCGGCGTCCTTGGCCATCTTCGTCGCCAACGAATACTCGGCGTAGTTCGGGTAGCCGAGGATGTCCGCGGCCTCGCGGCGCAGGTCCAGGATTTCGCGCGCGAGCGCCTCGTTGTCGAAGCGCGTATCACCCAGGGACGAGGCGCGCGTCACATACGCCTCGTACATGTCGCGCCGGAGTTCCCGGTCGTGGGCGTAGGTCATGACGGGGACGTAGCAGGGCGCCTGCAGGGTCAGCCGATAGCCCTCCCGCCCCTCCTGCTGGGCGTCGGCGCGCGCCTGCGTGAGCACCGATTCGGGAACACCGGCCAAGCGCGCGGGATCGGTGATGACGAGACTGAAGGCATCGGTGGCATCGAGCACGTTCTGTTCGAAGCGGCTGGTACATTCCGCCAGGCGCTCCTGGATCGCCTTGAAGCGCGCCTTCGGCCCCTTGGCGAGCGCCACGCCCGAAAGGCGCATGTCGCGCAGGGCGTTTTCGACCAGGCGCTTTTGCGCGCGCGTCAGGGCCGCGAACCGCGGGCCGTTTGCGAGATGCGCATAGACGTTGTAGACGCGCTCGTCTTGCGCGTAACTCGTTTGGAAGCGTGTTAGGCGCGTCAAGCCCTCGTTGTAGGCCGCGCGCAATGCGGGGCTATCCTTCACGGCGTGCAGATGCGAGATCGGCGACCAGAACCGCTTCAGCCGCCATTCCAGGGTTTCGAGCGGGCCCACGCCATCCTCCCACGCGGTCCCCGGTTCGCGCGCGAGGATCTCCTCGATGCGCGCCTCGGTCGCGCGCAGCAAGTCCGCGAGTGCCGGGCCGATCTGCGCGGGATCGATGGCGTCGAACTGCGGCAGGCTATCGAGCGCGAGCAAGGGGTTTGTGGGTTCTCTGTCGCTCATATTTTTCATTCCATTAGAAATATCGCCGTTCCCCGGGAGCCCCGGCGGGGCCTCCCCCGATTATAGAGCACACCCCGGGCGGCTGGGAAAGGCCGAGGTGCCTCGGCCTCAGCGGGCCTCGTGCCGCAAGGCCCGCAGGACCGGCGCGGTCGGCGGGCGCAGCCCGTGCCATACCCAAAACGCCTCGGCCGCCTGCTCGACCAGCATGCCGAGCCCATCGAAAACCATGCGCGCCCCGCATGCGCGCGCGAGCGCGCAAAACGCCTGCGCGGCGGGCCCGTAGACGAGGTCGTAGACGATCGCGCCCCCAAAGACCGGCTCGGGGATCGGCGGGAGGGCGCCGGCGAGTCCCGCGGAGGTCGCGTTGATCACGAGATCGAAGGGGCCCGTGAGGGCCGCGTAATCCGCCACCCGCGCGCGCTCATCGAGGCCCGACACCCATTGCGCGGCGCGCTCGGGCGTGCGGTTCGCGACCGCGAGGCAGGCGATTCCCGCCTCGAGGAGCGCGCCCGCCACACCCTGCGCGGCCCCCCCGGCGCCGACCAGGAGGACGCGCAGACCCCGCAGGCTCACGCCGGCATTGCATTCGAGATCGCGCACGAGGCCCGCGCCGTCGGTGTTGTCGCCGGCCCAGCCCTCACCATCCCAGGTGAGGGTATTCACGGCCCCGGCCGCGCGCGCCCGTGCGCTCAATGACCGCGCTTGGCCCAAGGCCTCGATCTTCAAGGGGACGGTGATGTTCGCGCCCTGGCCGCCGGCTTCGCGCAAGGCCTTCAAGGCCTCCGCGAGCGTGCCCGCGGGCACCCGACGCCGTTCGTAGACCAGCGACCGCCCGGTCAGGCGGCCGAAGTGTTCGTGGATGCGCGGCGAGAGGCTGTGCTCTATCGGGTCGCCCAGGACGGCGTAGCGGTTCATGAGGTCAGAAGGTACCCGAGAACCGCCACGTACAAAAGCCCGAGCGCCAGCATATGGTAGACGCGCAGGCCGCGCTTGGCCCCGAGGCGCATCCGCACAAACACAGCCGCGGCCAGGGTCGTCAGCATGACCGCCACCAACAGGGGCGCCGGCCGCCAGGGCGTCAACGTGAGACCGAGGGCCGGCAGCAGACTCCCCTGAAAGACCATGGCGCCGGTCACGTTTCCCAGGGCGAGCGTATCCTGGCGGCGGCGGATCCACAGCACGCTGTTGACCTTCTCGGGCAGTTCGGTGGCGATCGGCACGATGACGAGGGCAAGCGTCAGGACCGAGACCTTGAGGAGCGCGCCCAGGCTCTCGATGCCGGAGATGAAGAGCTGCGCGCCCGCGAGGATCACGCCAAGGCCCAGGAGGAGCTGGATGTAACGAAGGCCCGCGAGGTGGCGCAGGCGCGAGCGCGCCAAATGCAAACGCGCGCGGGTCGATGTCCGGTGTCCGCCCGCGACGAGCCCGGCCGAGGCCTTGACGGTGGCGCGCACGTAGAAGCCGTAGGCCGCCACCAGGATCGCTGCAAGCACCAGCCGGCTGCCGCCCGGCGGCAGGAAGAGTCCCGCGAACGCCAGCAGGAAGACCGCCACGAAGGTCCCGAGATCGCGGCGCGCGCCGCTTTGTTCCGGCGCGAGCTCGGACCTTAAGCCGCGCCCGGAGGCGCAGGCAAGCCCCATGACCGCCATCGTGAGGGTCGACAGCATGAGCGGCGCCCCGAGCACCGCGCCGACCGCGACATGCGCGCCCCCGCCATGACGCCAGGAAGCCAGCACCGGGATCGCGGTCTCGGGCAAGGCAGTGCCGACGGCCGCGAGCAGCGAGCCGGTCACGCCCTCCGAGACCCCGAAGGCCATGCCGACGTGCTCGATCGCGTTGGTGAAGAACTCCGCGCCGAGCAGAATGATCGGCAGCGCGACAACGAGGACGAGGACGGCGTCCACGCCGTCCTCAGTGCGGCGCGTCGAGGACCTTTTCCATCCCGGGGGGCTGGGTCTCGGCGAACGCGCCCCGGGTGCTGATGCCCGCAAGCCAGTGGGCCAGCCTGGGATGCTCGCTGCGCCAATCGTGGGGATAGCGGAAGTCCACGTATTCGAGTGCCAGCCCCAAGGCGAGATCCGCGAGCGTGAAGCGCTCGCCGACGAGATACGCGCGGCCCTTCTCGGCGCGATCGGCCCAGGCGATGGCGCGCGCGACCTTCTCTTCCTGGCGGGCGATGAAGGACGCGGATTGCTGGGTCGGCGCGCGGCGCGTCTCGAGCAAGCGCGCGACCGTGGCGTCCACGACGCCCGATCCGAGCACGTGCCACAACAAGACCTTTTGGCGTGGTTCGCCCTCCGGGATCAGGCGCTCGGGGCTGTGCGTGTCGAGGTATTCGATGATGAGGCCCGAGTCGAACAGGACCCGGCCGTCGTCGGTCTCGAGAACCGGCACTTTACCGAGGGGATTCAGGTCCGCGATGTGATTGCCGGGATCCGAAGGGGCCTCCTGCGCCCACTCGAACCGGATATTCTTCTCGCGCAACGCGATGCGCACCTTGCGGACATAAGGCGATGTGGCATGGCCGTAGAGTTTCACGATCATCTCCCGAGATAGGCGGCGACCAGCCCCACGAACACGCTGCCGCCGAACCAATTGTTGTTGAGAAAGGCGCGAAAACACGCGAGCGGCTCGCGCGCCCGGATGAGCCATTGCTCATAGACCGCAAAGCCGAGCGCGGCGAGCAATCCGACATCATACAAGGCGCCAAGCCGCGCCCACACCCCGATGGCGTATAAAAGCGCGAGCGCGAGCGCGTGATTCACCGCCACCATGATACGGTCCCAGCGCCCGAACAGGATCGCACTCGACTTGACGCCGATCCGCTGGTCGTCGGCGCGGTCGGCCATGGCATAGGCCGTATCGTAGGCGATCGTCCAAAAGACGTTGGCCAACAAAAGGATCCATGCGAGCACCGGGACACGTCCGGTCTCGGCCGCGAACGCCATCGGTATGCCCCAGCCGAAGGCCAGACCGAGATAGACCTGCGGCAGATGGGTGTAGCGCTTCATGAACGGATAGCTTGCCGCGAGCCCGACGGCGACCACGGCGAGCGCGCGCGACAACGGGTTCAGCCACACGCCGAGCCCGGCCGTGACGAGACACAACACCGCGAACAGGATGAGCGCCTCGCGCGCCGAGACCTCGCCCGTGGCAAGCGGCCGATCGCGGGTGCGCCAGACCGCCGGGTCGAAGCGCCGGTCGGCATAGTCGTTGATCACGCAGCCCGCCGAACGCATGAGCACGACACCGCTCACGAACACGAGCACGAGCCCGGGGTCGGGTCGCCCGTGACGCGCGAACCACAGCGCCCACAAGGTGGGCCAGAGCAGCAACAGGCTCCCGATCGGGCGATGCAGGCGCATCAGGCGCGCATAGGCCGCCAATCGCTTTCGAACCATCCCAGACAACGCCTTGGGCCTCGCTTGTGTCCGTTGGGCCGTGATCCCCCGCGATCCCCACGCCTCGAGGTCCGATGCGGGCGATCGATACCGAGACGCCTCCGAATGCGCAGGCGCGGGTGGCGGGCTCGGGGTCTCGAGCCGGGATTGTCCATCAAGGGGCGCGCGAATGGCAATACGAGCGCCCGGTCGGGGCCTTACACCCGCGAGAGCTCGTAGCGGGTCGTGAGCCAGCGCCGGCCGAGGACCCTCAGACCCTCGGGGGCTGTGCGTATCAGCCACGTCGCGATGCGCGCGACCTCGGGGAGCAGGTCTTCGTCTTGCACGAGGTCTGCCACGCGAAAGCCCGGGAGGCCCGTCTGGCGGGAACCGAAAATCTCGCCCGCCCCGCGCAGCTCGAGGTCGCGCCGGGCGATGGCAAAACCGTCATCGGTCGTGCGCAGGCAGCCAAGACGCGCGCGCGCGACCTCGTTCAGCGGCGGTTTATAGAGGAGCACGCAGTGCCCGGGGAGCGTCCCCCGCCCGATGCGCCCGCGCAACTGATGGAGCTGGGCAAGGCCCAGGCGCTCGGCGTTCTCGATCACGAGCAGGCTCGCGCTCGGGACATCGACCCCGACCTCGATCACCGTGGTCGCCACCAGCACCTGGACCGGCCCGTGCACGAAGGCATCCATCACGCCCTCCTTGTCGGCGGCCTTCAGGCGCCCGTGGATCAAACCGACCCCCACCCCCGGCAACGCCTGGCCGAGCTGCGCGTGCAAGGCCACCGCCGCTTGCAGGTCCGGCTCGCCCTCCTCGATCGCGGGGCACACCCAGTAGGCCTTCGCCCCGCTCTCGCAGGCGGCGCGCACGCGCGCCACCACCTCGTCGCGGCGCGCAAGCGGCACCGCCACCGTTGCAACCGGCATGCGCCCCGGGGGCCGCTCGTCCAGGATCGAGATCTCGAGATCGGCGTACACGCTCTGCGCCAGCGTGCGCGGGATGGGTGTCGCGCTCATGGCCAAGAGATGCGCCACGCGCCCTTGGACCGCGCCCTTGGCGCGCAGCGCCTGGCGTTCGCGCACCCCGAACCGGTGCTGTTCATCGATCACGATGAGCCCGAGGTCGGCGAAGTCCACGCGCTCCTGAAACAACGCCTGGGTGCCGACGATGAACGGCGCATCGACAAGCGACGACCGCGCGCGCGCCCCGGGGCGGGCGTGGGTCGTGACCGCGAGACCGAGCGGGGTGAACCAGCGCGCGAACGTCTCCGCGTGTTGGCGCGCGAGGAGCTCCGTGGGGGCCATCAGCGCGACCTGGAAGCCGGCCTCGATGACGGCGAG
>DAHWKH010000058.1 GCA_027343725.1 Acidiferrobacteraceae bacterium | reverse complement strand
GCGGCCATAACGCACCCCCGCCGGCTGGGACACCACGCGCACGCGCGCCTTGCGCAAGGCCGGCGCGAGCGGCGTCAGCCCCGGCGTGCGCTTTTTGGCCACCAGGATATAGACGGCCGCGGCCAGCGGCCACCAGCGATCGCCCATGCGCTCCAAAAAAAACAACCGGTCCATGAGACGCCGTCCCTTCACAGGAGGTCGATAGTACAACATGCTGCCATAGGTGAGATCAAAATCGAGCAGCGACAACCAGTCTTTGAGGCGTCTCGTCCCGATGGAGTGACCGCACCAGGGTGGGCGGCGCGCGGGCCTGCGCAGGAGACACGGGAGCCGCCAGAGGCTCACGGCATTGAACCCGACGATCACGATATGGCCTTCGGGGGCCAGCACCCGATGGGCCTCGCGCAGGACCTGATGGGGTTGGGTCGAGACGTCCAGGACGTGCGGCAAGAGGGCGACCTGCACGGATTTGGTGTCGAGCGGGAGTTCCTCGGGCAAGGCCCGAACGAAGGCCGACCCCGAGGGCGCGCCCTCCGCATCGACCAACACGTGAACCGCGGTCGGGCTCGATTCAAGAAGGTCGTGGCGCCCGAAGTCACCCAGTTGCAAAGCGAAGGTCCCGGGCAGGATGGCGAGCACCTCGCGCAGCCGATGGGCCTCGAAGGCGTGCAGGGCTTCCCCGGGCGCGCTCGCGAAAAACGTGCGCAACCGCGAGGCCTCGCGTGCCGCGCCTTCGTCCGTTGACTCACCCATGGCTTCCCCTCACACTCCCGGCATGGACGATCCTGTCGCGGTCCGCGCCTTTCGCGATAACTATATCTGGCTCATTCCGGGATCGAAACCCGGGGTTGTCGCGGTCGTCGATCCCGGGGACGCCGATCCGGTCCGGTCCGCGCTCGCGCGCTACGGGCTCACGCCCGCGTGCATCCTGTGCACGCACCACCACTCCGATCATAGCGGAGGTATCGTGGCCCTGGCCCGGGAATTCTCTCTGCCGGTGTTCGGACCGGCCGCGGAACCCATCCCCGGCCTCACCCACCCGCTGAAAGACGGGGACCTGATCGGCGGTGACTGGGGGCCCCGCTACCGCGTCCTGTCGGTTCCCGGACACACGCGCGGGCACATCGCGTTTTTCGGGGACGGACGCCTGTTCTGCGGAGACACACTCTTCGTCGCCGGGTGCGGGCGGCTCTTCGAAGGCCGCGCCGAACAACTCCACACATCCCTCATGCGCCTGAGCTCGCTGCCCGAGGCGACGCGCGTCTACTGCGCGCACGAATACACCCTCGCAAATCTCGCCTTCGCGGCCACGGTCGAGCCCGCTAACCACGACATCCCCGCCTTCGCGCATGAGGCGCGCGCGCGTCTCGACCGCGGGCAGCCGACCATCCCGAGCACCTTGGCGGATGAACGGCGCATCAACCCCTTCCTGCGCACGGCGCACCCGTCCGTGCGCAAAGCGGCCACGCGCTTCAGCGGCCGCGACCAATGGTCCGATACGGACGCCGCCGTGTTCGCTACACTCCGACGCTGGAAGGATGATTTCAAAGGATAAACCGCGTTGACGACGAGCTTGCCAGAACCTATAGTTCCGGCTAATGATCACGGCGTCCCGACATGACAGCAGCAAGCGGTAACACCTTGCGATTGACCGGCCTTGCCGCAGCCCTTATGGGCTTGGTCGGATGCGCAACAGCACCCAACATGCCGGGAATCGACGGCGCCTCGGTACACAATGCCGGGCACCGCGCGCGCACGCGCGCCGCCCACAAACCGGTCCCACGCACCGTCACGGTCGGCGAATGCCCGGTGCCGATGATCACGCGAGCGCGGTCTACGCGATCGGTCGACGTGAGCGACCGGACCTACAACAATCTCTGGACGCGCATTCAGACCGGCCTGCGCCACACCTCGATGGAGGGGCCGCGCGTCGCCCGTTACGAACAGTGGTTCGCGAGCAACCCGCAGTACGTGGACCAGATGCTCGAGCGCGCGAACCTCTACCTGTATCAAATCGTCCAAGAGGTCCGCAAACGCAATATGCCGATGGAGATCGCCCTCTTGCCGGCGATCGAATCCGGATATTCGCCGGACGCGTACTCGGAATCGGCGGCCACCGGTCTGTGGCAATTCGAACCGGCGACCGGCCGGCTGTGGGGCCTCAAGTCGAACTGGTGGTACAACGGCGAGCGCGACATCATCGCCTCGACGAATGCCGCACTCGATTTCCTGCAGGCGCTCCACAAGCAATTCCACAGCTGGAATCTCGCGTTGGCCGCCTACAATGCCGGCCAGGGAACGGTCCAGGCCGCCATCGCCCACAACAAGGCGCTGGGCCTCGGGACCCATTACGCGGATCTGCAGCTGCCGTTGCAGACCGAGCATTACGTCCCGAAACTGATGGCGTTCGTGAACATCATCAAGGACCCGTCGAAATTCGGTCTGCACCTCAACACCATCCCGAACAGCCCCTATTTCGTGCGCGTCAACACCGGCTCCCAGGTCGATCTCAGCGTCATCGCGCGACTCGCCAACATGTCGCTCAAGCAACTCTATGCCATCAACCCGGGCTTCACCCGCTGGGCCACGGCCCCCAACGGGCCGCACACCATCCTGGTCCCGGTCGCGACCAAGGCGGCCTTGCTCGAAGGCCTAAGCCAACTGCCACCGCAGGATCGCATGCAGTGGGCGCGCCACATGGTCGTGCCGGGAGACACCCTCTATGGGATCGCCCGCCAGTACGGCGTGTCGGTGGCGGCGATCCGCTCGACCAACCATTTGTGGGGGAATTTCCTGCGCGTGGGACAAAACCTCCTCATCCCCATTGCCGGCCGGCGCCTCGTCGTTCGCAAAGCCCCGCAACCGCGCGTCGCGCTCGCCAGCAATCAACGCCGCATCAAGATCATTCACACGGTACGGCCCGGCGATACGCTCTGGAGCATCGCCGCGCGTTACCGCGTCTATGTGAGCCAACTCGAGCGCTGGAACGTGCTGAACCCCCACGCCGTCCTGCGGCTCGGACAGCGGATCCTCATCTGGGCATCCCCCGCTCTCGTACCGGCCGCCATGGCCAAAACCCGCGTATCGGAATAATATTCGGTCACGCCGGCCGTCTTGGCCGGCCGCGCATTTTGAGAAAGGGGGGATACCAGCACCATGGGATTTTTGACGGGTAAGCGGGCGCTTGTCTTCGGAGCCCTGAACGAACGCTCCATCGCCTGGGGAATCGCTCAGGCGATGCACGCCCAGGGCGCGGAGATCGCCTACACCTATCAAAACGAGAAACTCCAGGGCCGCGTCCAGAATCTGGCGCAGCAGACCCAAAGCCGCATCGTCCTGCCCTGCGACGTCGGCCAGGACAGCGAGATCGCGGCACTCTTCGAGACCCTCGGACAGGAATGGCCGGATGGCTTCGATACCCTGGTGCATTCGATCGCCTACGCCCCCCGCGAGCAACTGGAAGGGGAATATCTTGACGCGGTCACGCGCGAGGGCTTCCTCGAGGCACACAACATCAGCTCCTACAGCTTCGCGGCCCTCGCCAAGGCCGCGCGTCCGGCCATCGCGCCGCGCAAAGGCTCGCTCCTGACGCTCTCCTATCTCGGTGCCGTACGCGTCATACCGCATTACAACGTCATGGGTCTCGCCAAAGCGAGTCTCGAGGCCAACGTGCGCTACCTCGCCCAGAGCCTCGGCCCCCAAGGCGTACGTGTCAACGGGATCTCCGCGGGGCCGATCCGGACCCTTGCCGCGG
>DAHWKH010000157.1 GCA_027343725.1 Acidiferrobacteraceae bacterium | reverse complement strand
GGCGTCTACCCGCCTGGTGCGCGCCTTCGTCCACCGGTGTCGCTCATGCGGGCACCAGGTCACGCGCGAGCGCGCGGACGAAACGCACGCCGATCCCGCCTATTGCGATTCCTGTAACCCGTGATGCCCCTGGGCGATGCGGGCCGTTACCTTGGCCGCTTAGGTATCGCGCATCACCGATCCGAGCGGCGGGATCGGGAAGGGGCGGGCGGCCCGCGCGACTCGGTGTGGCCGAGGCGCTTGCCGCGCGGGCGCACTCCGCCCCGTCAGGGACGGGGCCAACGATTGGGGTTTGAGAACGCATGACATCGGGCAATCACAAAAGCCGTGTGGTGACGAGCGGCATCGAGCGGGCGCCGAACCGGGCGCTCTTGCGCGCAACCGGGTTTCGCGATGGCGACTTCGATAAACCCATCGTCGGGGTGGCGAACGCCCAGAGCACCATCACCCCCTGTAACATGGGGATCGGGGTCCTCGCCGAGCGCGCCGCGGCGGCCCTGGCCGAGAACGGGGCCATGCCCCAGACGTTCGGGACCATCACGATCTCGGACGGCATTTCCATGGGCACCGAGGGCATGAAGTATTCTCTCGTATCGCGCGAGGTCATCGCCGACTCGATCGAGACCGTCTGTTGCGGCCAAAGCCTGGATGGGGTCCTGGCCTTCGGCGGTTGCGACAAGAATATGCCGGGCGCGATGATCGCCATCGCGCGCATGAACATCCCGGCGGTCTTCGTCTACGGGGGCACCATCAAGCCGGGGCGCCACGCGGGACGCGACCTCACGATCGTGAGCGTCTTCGAGGCGGTCGGGGCGCGCATCGCCGGCACCATCGACGACCCCGAGCTGCGCGCGATCGAGCACAAGGCCTGTCCCGGCGCCGGGGCCTGCGGCGGCATGTACACCGCCAATACCATGTCGGCGCTGTTCGAGGCCATGGGCATGAGCCTGATGGGCTCATCGACCATGGCCGCCGAGGACGCGGAAAAGGCCGAGAACGCCGCGCGCTCGGCACAGGTATTGGTCGAGGCCATCAAGGCGCAGCGCCTGCCGCGCGCGATCCTCACGCGCAAGGCCTTCGAGAACGGGCTTGCGGTCCTGATGGCATTGGGCGGCTCCACCAACGCCGTCCTGCATCTGCCGGCGATCGCGCACGCCGCGGGTGTCGCATTGACGCTCGAGGATTTCGATGCCATGAGCCACCGCGTGCCTGTTTTATGCGACCTCAAGCCGTCGGGCCGCTATGTCGCGACCGATCTGCATCGCGCCGGAGGGGTGCCGCAGGTCATGAAGATCCTGCTCGCGCACGGCCTCCTGCACGGCGATGTGCTGACCGTGACCGGCGAGACCGTGGCCGAGGCCCTGCAGGCCCTACCGGAGGATCCGCCCGCCGATCAGGACGTCATCAGGCCGTGGGACCGGCCGGTCTATCCGCACGGTCATCTGGCGATCCTGAAGGGCAATCTGGCCTGCGAGGGGGCGCTTGCCAAGACGAGCGGCGTCACGGTCCCCAAGATCACGGGGCCCGCGCGCGTGTTCGATTCGGAGGAGGCGTGCATGGCGGCGATCCTCGCCCGTCGGATCACGGCGGGCGATGTGGTGGTGATCCGTTACGAGGGACCCAAGGGCGGCCCGGGCATGCGCGAAATGCTCTCGCCGACCGCGGCCCTCGTCGGCCAAGGGCTCGGTGATCGCGTGGGGCTTGTGACCGACGGGCGCTTCTCCGGTGGGACCTATGGTATGGTGGTCGGACACGTCGCACCCGAGGCCGCAGTGGGCGGCACGATCGCGCTTGTGGCCGATGGGGACACGATCGTCATCGATGCCGAGCGGCGGATCTTGCGGCTCGACGTGCCGGATGCGGAACTGGCCCGCCGCCGGGCCCTATGGCAACCGCCCCCACCGCGCTATACGCGCGGCACGTTGGCCAAATACGCGCGCCTCGTCTCCTCGGCAAGCCGCGGCGCGGTGACGGATTAAGGACGGGCATGGGCAAGAGGGGTTTGCAGGACGAACCGGGCAGGGAAGCGGGTGGCGGTCCTCGCGGCGCCGGGACGGATAGCGAGCGCGGGCGGGACTGGGCTTCGGCCCTGGCCTGGGATCAGGCGCACCTCTGGCATCCGTACGCCGCCGCGGGCGAGGGGCCGGTCTGGCCCGTGGTGTCGGCCGAGGGCGTGCGGCTTCGGCTCGCCGATGGGCGAACGCTCATAGACGGCATGAGTTCCTGGTGGGCGGTGATCCACGGCTACAACCACCCGGTCCTGAATCGCGCCGTGAGGGAGCAGCTGGATCGCCTCGCCCATGTGATGTTCGGGGGGCTGACGCACGGCCCGGCGATCGATCTCGCAAAGCGGCTTGTCGACCTGACGCCTACGCCTCTTGAACGGGTCTTTCTGTGTGACTCGGGTTCGGTGGCCGTGGAGGTCGCCATCAAGATGGCGATTCAGTATTGGCAGGCGCGCGGGCAGCCGGCCAAGCACCGGCTTCTCGCCCTACGCGGGGGCTATCACGGCGACACGCTCGCGGCCATGTCGGTGTGCGATCCGATCACCGGCATGCACCGCCTGTTCACGGGGCTCGTCCCGCAGCAGATCTTCGCGCCCAGGCCCACCTGCCCGTTCGATGCCCCCTGGGACCCTTCGGCCATTGCCGAATTCGCGCAGCTGATCGCGGCCCACAAGGACGAATTGGCGGCGGTCATCCTGGAGCCGATCGTGCAGGGCGCGGGTGGGATGTGGTTCTATCACCCGCAATACCTGCGTGAGGTGCGCGCCTTGTGCGACGCCCATGACGTACTCCTGATCGCCGACGAGATCGCGACGGGCTTTGGGCGGACCGGGCGGCTCTTGGCCCTCGATTATGCGGGGGTGGCCCCGGACATCCTGTGCCTGGGCAAGGCCCTGACCGGGGGTTACATGACGCTCGCCGCGACCCTGACGACCGCCCGGATCGCCGCGGGAATCGCGCACAGCGACGCCGGTTGCCTGATGCACGGCCCGACCTTCATGGCCAACCCGCTTGCCTGCGCCGTGGCCGTGGCGAGCATCGATCTCCTGATGGCCGGCGACTGGCAGGACCGGGTACGGCGGATCGCAGACCAGATGACCCGCGAGCTCGAGGCCTGTCGCGGACTCGATGGGGTCCGCGACGTCCGGGTCCTGGGCGCGATCGGCGTGGTGGAGACCGAGGCCCCCTGTGATCTTCACGCGCTGATGGCGCGCTTCGTGGACGCAGGCGTCTGGATTCGGCCTTTTGGTCGGCTCATCTATCTGATGCCGCCCTATGTCATAAGCCCGGATGACCTGTCGGTGTTGACGGCGTCCGTCGTGCGAGTGCTTTCGGATGCCTGATGCAAGGTCTGATGTTTCGAGAGCTGTGACTCCTGTGACCGAGGGCACGACCCCCGCCAAGCCCGGAGCCGCCCATCCCCGCAATCGATGTTGGAGCCTCTGTTAAATTCCGAGTGGGTGCCCATCATGGATAGAATGCCGCCAAAGAACCTGGTGAGGAGTGGCGGTCATGGCGGAAGCGAAGCTGTTCGAGGCGGCCTTGGGGATTGAAGCCCCCTGGCATGTACGGGATGTGG